>CAKNPW010000001.1 GCA_930990555.1 uncultured Clostridium sp.
TATTGGTATTTCCTTTTTTTATTTTTACTGTGACATATCTATTGTAAACCTATAATAGCATTTTTAGCACTAATTTTAATTATTTAACTATAATATAATTTTTATCAGATTCTGTTAATCTTATACAACCATTTTTTGTAACTAGCACTGTGTCTTCTATTCTTACACCAAACTTACCTGGTAAATAAATTCCTGGTTCATCTGTTACAATCATATTCTCTTTTAATAAAAAGTCTTTTTTACCTATAAATGGTTTTTCGTGAATGTCTAAGCCTACACCATGTCCTAAACTATGGTCTAATGTATATCCATTTACTTTAAAATCGCTTTCTACCATCATTGTTAATATTCTCGCATTTGCATTCTCCTGTATAGCATCTAGTGTTAGTTCTTGATTCTTTAATACTAAATTATATATTGGTTTTATTCCTTCTGGTACATATTCTACAAAAATTGTTCTAGTCATATCTGAACAATATCCTTTATATTTACATCCAAAATCTATAGTAATTGGATCTCCAGTTTCTATTTTCCTATCTGTTGGAATTGCATGTGGCATTGACGAATTACTTCCAGATGCTACGATTGTATCAAATGCTACACCATCAGCCCCATGTGTTCTAAAATAATGTTCTATTTCAAATGCAATTTCTTTTTCTGTCATTCCTATTTTTATAAAATTACAAATATGTTTAAAACATGCATCTGTAATTTTACAAGCTTTTTGTATATTATTAATTTCATCTGGAGCTTTAATCATTCTTTGTGTTTCTATAAAATTATCTGTTTCAACTAAATTATTTATCTTGTATACTTGCTTATATTCTTTATATTTTGCATATGTTACATAATTTTCTTCGAATCCCACATTACTACAAAACATAAATAAATTTTCATAATCTATAGGGTCAATATCTTTATAATCATATAAACTAATCTCATCATCAATGGTAAGTATACTATTAATATGTTCTGTATATCTTGCATCTGTTATATAAATATTTTCTTTTCTTGTAATTAATAAAACTCCTTCTGCATCAATTCCTGTTAAATATTTTATATTTACAGGATTAGATACAATCATTCCATCTAAGTCTAGTGTGCTTAATTTTTCTCTTAACCATTTAATTTTTTCATTCATTAGTATCAACCCCCAATAAAACTACTATACTTTATATAGTCCTAATGTAAAAACTTTAAGTAATACAAATAAGATTGCACTAAAAGGTACAAATATTGATATATACGCTGAGATTACTATAAAAGGTCCAAAAGGTATGTAATCATCAATCTTTCTTTTCTTACTTAATATTAATATTATACTAATTATTGCCCCTAGTAAAAAAGATATTATTGATATTGCTAAAGTATTAGAAGAACCAAAGAAAAGACCTAATGCTGCCATTAATTTCACATCGCCCATTCCCATTGCGTCTTTCCCTGAAACAAGTCTTCCTAATAGTGTTAAAATTCCAAAAATTACAGTTCCTACTAACATTCCTAATAGCATATCCATAGCCAAATTAATATCTGATATTCCATAAATAAATGTTAGTAATAACCCTGTTTCTGCCATTGTTAATAATAACCTATTTGGAATAATATTTTCTTTAAAATCTATTACTGCGACCGAAAATAACATTGGTGTTAATATCATATATTTTATTAAATCTAGATTTTGTATAAATTCTGGATGTAATCCAAATTTGTATAATAGTAATACATATATTATTGCTATTAATAGCATATGTATATAATATGGTTCAAAATTTTTTGGATATTCTTTAAAAAATGATTTATCAAATACTCTTTTGTGTTCTATTAATCTTTTATTTATATGTGGTAATATGTTTCCTACGACTAGCCCTAAAATTCCAAATGCTACATATACCATTATATGTACATCATTAAAAAACATTTTTTATCCTTCTTTCTTATTTTCGTGTTTTTTCTTATATAGTTCTATTATTTTATTTTCTAATCCTCTTTTTATAGCAGTAATAAATAATTCTCTTGTACTAATTGGTTCAACCAATATTGTATACATCTTACATCTATTACCACCTATAATATCTGTAAAAATTTGATCTCCTATTATGGCTAAATTTTTAAATGGTAAATTTAACGTTTCACTTGCTTTCTTAAATCCTCTTTTTAATGGTTTGGTTCCAAAAGATATGTATGGAATATCTAATGCTTTAGCAACTTTCTTTACCTTTTCCTTTTTATTTGAGTTAGATAAAATGCAGAATTTTATATTTTGCTCTTTTAAATCATTGCACCATTCTTCTGCACCTTCTAACAATCTATGATCTAAATCTATTAAAGTATTATCTACATCTAAAATAATTCCTTTTATATTGTTTGCTCTTAATTTTTCTATATTAACTTCTTTAATGTTTTTACAATAAAAATCAGGATATAATATCATTAATTTATCCTCCTATTTTTCTTTCCATATCTTATCAATATGTCTATTGTTTGTCAAGAAATTTAAATCTTCAATTTTCTACATATTAAACTTAGGGATTTGGGGACGTTCCTTATAATCCCTATACGTAAAAAACAAGAACATCCCTAAATCCCTATTTACAAAATCTATGATTTCCTATTGTTACTGTCATTGGCCTTGACCATATCCATTTATTTGTTGTAGTTGCTGGGTTGAAATAATATACCGCTCCATATGATGGATCCCAGCCATTTAGTGCATCCTGTGCAGCCTTTTTAGCTGTTGAGTTTGGAGTTAAATTTATTTGACCATCACTAACAGCATCAAAAGCTCCACTTTGATATACTACCCCAGAAATAGTATTAGGAAATGAACTACTTCTAACTCTATTTAATACAACTGCACCAACGGCTACTTGTCCAGTATATGGTTCTCCTCTAGCTTCTCCATATATCACTCTAGCCAATAAATTTAAATCAGACGAATTTGAACTTGATGAAGTAGAAGATGATGAATTAAAAATTCCCATTGCTTCTAATGTATTTTTACCAGCAATTCCATCTACAACTAAATTGTTTTTTCTTTGAAAATATTTAACTGCCTCTACTGTTTGACTACCATATATTCCATCTATATTTCCCTTATAATATCCCCATCTTTTTTATTTTGTTTGTATTTGTGTAACTTCACTACCTCTAGATCCATATTTAGATAGTGCTTCCACTTCATTTTCTTCTGGAACATTTGACAATATGATTAAAAATGTAGTTGCTAGCAATATAATTACTGACATAATTGCCAATATTTTTAACGATTTATTTTTTATCCTCTTTAACATAAAAAAACACCACACTTATAAAACAATTTAAAATTATTTTATCCATATATGGTGTTTTTATACAATATATTAAAATATTCCTTCTATTACTCCATTTTCGTCGATATTTATGCTCTCTGCTGCTGGTTTTTTAGGAAGACCAGGCATTGTCATTATCTTACCTGTTAAAACAACAATAAACTCAGCTCCCTCTCTTAATTTTAGTTCTGCTACATGAAGATTAAATGGTTTGTCTCCCAATAAATCTTTTGGATCATCTGAAAAAGAATATTGTGTTTTTGCAATACAAACTGGAAATCTTGAATTATTCAATTCTTTTAGCTGTTCTTTTGCAATATCCGAATATTCCACATCAGTTGCTCCATAAATTTTTTGTGCCACAGCTCTTATTTTTGTGTCAACAGTAAAATTGATATCATATATATAATTAAAATTATTTTCTTTTTCGCATATTTTTGTAAGTTTTTTTGCTAAATCTATTGCTCCTTCTCCACCTTTTTCCCAGTTTTCTAATAAACTTACTTCTACAATGCCTTTTAACTCTTCTTTTAATAATTCTATCTCTTTATCAGTATCTGTAACAAATTTATTTATTGCCACAATTGGTGTTATTCCATATTTCTTTATATTTGCAATATGTCTTAATAAATTATGGATTCCTATTTTCAATGCCTCATTATTTTCTTTAGAACAATCTTCTTTACCTACTCCACCATGATATTTTAATGCTCTTAATGTTGCAACTATCACAACTGCATCAGGTGTTTTGTCTAGTAATCTACACTTTATGTCTAAAAATTTCTCTGCTCCTAAGTCGGCTCCAAAACCTGCTTCTGTAACTACATAATCACCCATTTTTAAAGCCATATTGGTTGCAATTATACTATTACATCCATGCGCAATATTAGCAAATGGCCCACCATGTATTAATACTGGATTATTTTCTAATGTTTGAACAAGATTAGGTTTTATTGCGTCTTTAAGAATTACTGCTAAACTTCCATCAGCTTTTAAATCTCTACATGTTACTGGTTTATTTTGTTTATTATATCCAATTACTATATTTCCTAATCTTCTCTTTAAATCGTTCATATCTTTTGATAAGCATAAAATCGCCATTATTTCAGATGCAACTGTTATATCAAAACCATCTTCTCTTGGTTGCATATTTTTCTCGCCAGAAAGTGATACTTCCACTTTTCTTAATGCCCTATCATTTAAGTCCAAGCATCTTTTCCATGTTACTTTTTCTATTTCTAGTTCATTTCCTTGCCAAATGTGGTTGTCTATAATTGCACTTAAAAGATTATTTGCTGTTGTTATTGCATGAATATCTCCTGTAAAATGCAAGTTTATATCTTCCATAGGTGCTACTTGTGAATATCCTCCACCTGTTGCTCCCCCTTTAACCCCAAATACTGGTCCTAAAGAAGGCTCGCGTAATGCTAAAACTGCTTTTTTATCTATCTTATTAAAAGCATCTGCTAAACCTATTGATGTAGTTGTTTTACCTTCACCTAGTGGTGTAGGGTTTATTGCAGTAACCAATATAAGTTTTCCATCTTTATTGTTTTTAATTTTTTTATAATAATCCAAAGATATCTTTGCTTTATATTTACCATACTGCTCTAAGTACTCTTCAGTTATTCCTAACTTTTGAGCAATTTCATTTATATTTTTTAATTTTGCATTTCTTGCAATTTCTATATCTTGCATAAGACTATCTCCTAATTTATATTTTTTTAGAATATACACCCAACAATTATACCAATTATAGCACCAACAAAAACTTGAAATGGTGTATGTCCTAAAACCTCTACTAATTTTTCTGAAACTTGTACTCCTGTTAATCCTGGTGTTTCTATTAATTTATTTAATAATTTTGCTTGTTTTCCTGCTGCTCTTCTCACTCCTGCCGCATCATACATAACAACAAAAGCAAATATTACTGAAAGGGCAAATATTGAACTACCAAATCCATTTTCTCTACCTATTAAGGTTGCCAGCGAAACAACTACTGCCGAATGTGAACTTGGCATTCCTCCTGCTCCTAATATTCTTTTAAAGTTAAATTTCTTTGTAGTTACTAAATCCCAAATAACTTTAAATAATTGTATTCCAAACCATGTTAATAATGGTACGTAAATAAATTTGTTTGTTATAAATTCTGTAAAAAAATTCATCTCCCTTTATCCTTCCTTTGGCAAAAAATTCTCTTCTGTTATATTTCCATCATTATTTATTAATACATTAATCCTCTTTTCTGAATCTTCTAAAATTTTATTACATTCTTTAGAAAGCTTTATTCCTTCTTCAAATTTTTTAACTGACTCATCCAAAGATAAATCACCTTTTTCTAATTCTGCTGTAATTCGCTCTAGTTTTTTAATTGCTTCTTCAAAATTAATTTTTTCCATTTTTTCCTCCATCTCTTAAAGAATTTTGGCTTGCTTTTCGCCATCTTGCAAGCGTATACAAATTTTATCATCTTTTTGTAAATTCTTTACACTCTTTACAATACCAGTATCCTTTTCTATTATTGAATAACCTCTACTTAATGTTTTTAAAGGACTTAATGCATCTAACTTTGAAAAGTTTTTTATTGCCTGTGTTTTACTTAATTGTAATTTATTTGTTATACTACTTGTCATTGATTTTACTAACATATCTAACTTTAGATAATTATCATTAACTATTTTTAGAGGATCTGTATATACTCTACTTTTCATACATTTTTCGTATCTCATTTGCATAAGTTCTACTTTTCTCTTTAATGCATTTTTTAACCTAATATTATATGTATTTAAATTTTGCTTTATGTCTGCAATATTAGGCACCACTATCTCTGCTGCTGCTGAAGGTGTTGGTGCTCTTAAATCTGCAACAAAATCCGAAATAGAAAAGTCAGTTTCATGCCCAACTGCAGAAACGATTGGAAGTTCGGAATCATAAATGGCTCTTGCTACAATTTCTTCGTTAAAAGGCCATAGATCCTCTAACGATCCGCCGCCTCTTGCTAATATTAATACATCTGCTAATTTTTTTTCGTTCATTATTTTTATAGCTTCTGCAATTTTTACTCCAGCACCTTCTCCTTGTACTGGAACTGGATATAATCTTATATATACATTTGGGTTTCTTCTTGTAGATACATTTATAATATCTTTAATTACTGAACCAGTATTAGACGTTAAAACACCTATAATTTTTGGTATAATTGGTAATTTCTTTTTATGTTCGGGACTAAATAATCCTTCTTTTTCTAATTTAGCTTTTAATTCCTCGTATGCTGCATAAAGACTTCCCATTCCATCTTCTTGCATAGCCTTACAATATAATTGATATACTCCATCTCTTTCAAAAACTGAAACAGTACCAAAAGCTAATACACTCATTCCATCTTTTGGTACGAATTTTAGATTTGATGTATATGATTTAAACATAATACATTTAATTAATGAATTATCATCTTTTAAAGTAAAATACATATGACCTGTATAATGGTGTTTAAAATTTGAAATTTCTCCTTTAATTAATATATTATTTAAAAATTCATCATCTGCTATTTTATTCTTTATATAACTATTTAACTCTGTTACCGAAATTGCCTTATATTCCATTACCCTATATTTAACTCCTTAACAACATTTGCTAATACTCCATTAATAAATGATGCTGATGTATCTTCACCATATTTTTTTGCAAGTTCTACTACTTCATTAATAACTACTTTAAAAGGAATTTCTTTATATTGAATTTCGTATATTGCTAAAATTAATAGAGCTTTATCAATCTTAGATATTCTATCTATTGTCCAGTTATCTTTAAGATTTTTAGAAATTTTTTCCATTATTTCTTTTATATTATCATTTATTAACTTTATATCTTTTTGTATATCTTCCTTATCTCTATCTTTTAAATTATTTTCTTCCAAAAAAATGTTTAATTCTTCTTGATTCATTTCTTTATTTATTTGACCACTATATAATATTTTAAATGTTAATTCTCTTTTGGCTGATTTTTCCATCTAATTCCCCTCTTACATTTTGTCTATAAAATTTTTTAATTTTTCTTTTACTGCATATTTGTTTCTTTGAATATAATTACCTATAAAAATTCCCATTACTATTAAAATAATTCCAATAATTAATTTATATAATCCTGTTAGTAAAATTAATATTGCAATTACAGCACCAATTATAGCACCACTATATTCAGAAACAAAATCTTTAAAATTATTCATATTTATCTCCCTTTCTAACCTTCTACCTTATTTTCTACTGTTGGAGTAATATTTCTAACTCTTACATTTACTGCTTTAGTTTCTAAATCTGAAGTTTTCTTTATTGCTTCTTTTACTCTATTTTGAATACTTGTAGTTAAATCTTTAATTACAATATTTGGGTGTACATATAATGTAACATATACTCTTAAATTATTTTCTTTATCTAACCCAACCTTTGCCATTACATTTTCTGTTCCATCAAAACCATTAACTATGTTCACAACTAAATTTTCTAATGTATCTCTTGAAATTAATAGTCTTCCATTATCATTTTCCATTAAAATACCTTCTTTAGTAGCTCTTCCATCTTTACTGCCAAAGAAAATTGCTTTTAATGCTAATAATATAAATACTATTGAAATACTTAATATTATGTTAGAAGATGGTTCTGTCAATAAGCCAGCTTCTAAGTATGGTGTTAAATTGTCTAATTCTATCCAACCAAATATTATACTTGCTGTAATAACTGATAATACAAACATTATTATTGAAAATATAACTAATATAAATCTATCTAAAATTTTCATATTTTCCTCCTTAGTTTTCTTCTGTTTTTTCTATATTTACACCTTGAACATGTACATTTACTTCGTCTACTTTTAATCCTGTCATCGTTTCTACTGCTTGTTTTACTTTATTTTGAATGTCAAAAGCTACATCTGGTATACGAACTCCATAATTCACAATTATATTTACATCTATTTTTACATTATTTCCATCTACATCTGCTTTAATACCTTTGCTTAAGTTTTTTTTGCCACTTAAAACTTCTGTTATTCCACCAGCGATTCCACCTGCCATTTCGGCTACTCCAGAAATCTCTGAAACAGCAATTCCAGCTATAGTCGTTATAACTTCTTCTGCAATGTTTATGTTATCTTCTTCTTCGTTTAAAATATTTTCTACTAAATTTTCATTCTTTTCTTCCATAGTTATCCCTCCTATATTTACTCTAGTTATTGTTTAAGAGTATTAAATAACAAAAAAATTGATATACTAAAAATCTGTATAAAGTATATCAATTTCTATATATTTTTACAACTATTTTCCAAAAATTATTTATATTATAAATTTTTCTATAATTTAAATATGTGCAAAATTTTATTTTTAATTTATTGTTTAGCTCTTACATATCTTTAGTAAATATCATACCTGCAATTAAATGATTTCCTCTTAAAAAATCTGTTGTACTCATTCTTTTAGCATTTTCTCCTTGAATTTCTAGAATTTTTAACACTCCACCATTAGCTTTTATATATAGCCCATCTTTATCGTCTGCAACCAAAATAGTTCCTGGTACAAGATTATTAAATTTTTTTTCATATTCTTCAAATTCAGTTTTATAGGAAAAGAACTCTTCTTTTGTTAATACTTTTGACTTCCAAAATTTGATTTTTTTTCCGTCTACATATGAATATGCTCCCATTATTGGATTAAGACCTCTAATTAAATTGTGTATCTTATTTACATCAAGATTTTCCCAGTCTATTAATGCCATTTCTTTGTTAAGCATTGGTGCTAAAGACGCTTCTTCGGTTTGTTTTTCCCTTGGAGCTTTGCCTTCTTCTAATAATTTTAAAGTCTTTACCAAAAGATTTCCTCCTATTTTTGAAAGTTTCTGCCATAGTTCTCCTGTTGTCTCCTCTGGGCCAATATCTACTTCTTCTTTTAGAATCATATCACCTGTATCCATGCCTTCATTCATATACATTGTTGTAATTCCAGTGGTTTTTTCTCCATTTAAAACCGCCCATTGGATTGGTGCAGCTCCTCTATATTTAGGAAGTAATGAGCCATGAACATTTATACAGCCTAATTTAGGAATTTCTAATATTTCTTTTGGTAATATTTTTCCGTATGCTACAACACAAATAACATCTGGAGCTAAGCTTTTAAGCTCGCCCAAAAACTCTACATTATTCTTTATTTTTATTGGTTGATATACTTTTAAGTTTTTTTCTAATGCATATTCCTTTACAGGGGAATATGCTAACTTCATTCCTCTTCCTTTTGGTCTATCTGGGTTAGTTACTACTCCAATTATATTAAATCCAGCTTCGTAAATACTTTTTAAAGATTCTTGTGCAAAATCTGGCGTTCCCATAAACAATATTTTTAACATAAACAATCTCCTTTTTATTTCACAAATAATATATTATTCTGGTTTAATCGTTTCTAATGTTCCAGGTAGCATATTATCTACAAATAAGATTCCTTCTAAATGGTCTGTTTCATGGCAAATTGCTTGTGCTAATAAATCTTTAGCTTTAATTTTTTGCTTTTTACCTTCTAGATCATAATATTCTGCTTCTACCTCTTTTGGTCTTAAAAGTACTGCAAATTGGTTAGGAAAACTTAAACATCCTTCTTCTACCTCATGTTCTCCTTTTGTTTTTGTAATTACAGGATTTATTAGTACAATAGGTCCCTTTCCATCATATATATCTATTACAATAACTCTTTTTAATATTCCAACTTGTTGTGCTGCTAAACCTACTCCATTATTTTTGTGCATAGTTTCTATCATATCTTCTACAAGCTCTTTTAATTTATCATCAAATTTTTCTACTTTCCTTGCTCTCTTTCTTAATATTTCATCTCCATTTTGTCTAATTAATCTAATTGCCATTTTTTCCTCCTTTTATTATAAATCATATCATATTTGTCGGATTTATATCTGCTATAAATCTTGTATTATTTTTTAATAATTCTTTATCATATAAGCATTCATTTATAATATCTATTAATTTGTCGTTTACTTCTGCTTTTATTATTATTCTCCATCTATACCTATTTTTTATTTTGTCTATTGGTGCAGGCAATGGTTTTAAAATAGTTGCAGATATATTTTTTTCTTTAATTTTTTTATTTAAATTGGAATATAATTGATTAGCAGTTTTAGATACAATTCCTTCTCTTTCACCGCTTATTCCAAACATAATTATATCACAAAAAGGTGGATATCTCAATTGTTTTCTTAATTTTATTTCTACATTATAAAACTCTTCATAGTTTTGTTTTTTAGAATATTGAATACTATAATTATCTGGATTATATGTTTGAATTATTACATTTCCTGGTAATTTTTCTCTTCCAGCTCTTCCTGCTACTTGTACAAGCAAATCGAATGTTCTTTCACTTGCCCTATAATCATCTATATTTAGACTTCCATCAGCAGAAACAACACCAACCAATGTAACATCTGGAAAATGATGGCCTTTAACAATCATTTGTGTTCCAATTAATATATCTATTTTTTCATCATTGAACTTTCTAAGAATTTCTTCATGTGAATTTTTCTTTGTCACTGTGTCTATATCCATTCTAATTGTTGAAGCTTTTGGAAACATTTTATTTATTTCCAGCTCTAATTTTTGAGTTCCTGTTCCAAAATGTCTTATTTTCTTGCTACCACAATTAGGACATACTTTTACTAAAGGTTCTTCATATCCACAATAGTGGCATTTTAATTTTTCTTCTTTTTTGTGATATGTAAGACTTATATTACAATTTTTGCATTTAGCAACATATCCGCAATCTCTACACATTATAAATGTAGAAAAACCTCTTCTATTTAAGAAAAGAATTGTTTGTTTTTTATTTTTCAAATTTTCTTCTATTAATCTATATAATTTAACACTAATCATTGTTCTATTGCCATTAGCCAGTTCCTGTTTTAAATCTACAACTTGTACACTTGGCAAATTAGAATTATTGGCTCTTCTAGTTAATTTTAAAAGTTCTATGTTTCCATTTTGTGCTTCATAAAATGTTGTTATATCAGGTGTTGCGCTTCCTAATAATACTGGAATTTTATTATATTTAGCAAGTTCTGTTGCTACTTCTTTTGCATTATATCTAGGTGGCATTTCTGATTTATATGAAGAATCATGTTCTTCATCAATGATTATTATTCCAAGGTTTTGAACTGGTGCAAAAATTGCCGACCTTGCACCTATAACAATTCTTGCTTCACCTTTTTCAATTCTCTCCCAACTATCATGCCTTTCACCAACAGATAATTTGCTATGTAGTACAGAAATAATTTCTTTACCAAATCTCTCGATAAATCTATTTATCATTTGTGGTGTAAGTGAAATTTCTGGCACTAGCATTATAGCACTTTTGCCTTGTTCTACTACTTTTTCTATTAATTGTAGATATATTTCTGTTTTTCCAGATCCAGTTACACCATATAATAAATATTTTTTAAATTCTTTTTTTTCTATTGTATCTGCTATTTTTGAATAAGCAGCTTGTTGTTCATCTGTAAATTTTAAATTTTTGGTTCTTTTAATATCTTTATTTATTAATGGATTTCTTACTATTTTTTGTTCTTGTAAGTTTAAAAAACCATTTTTTTCTAAAGTTTTTATAACTGCTCTTGAAGTTTCTGTTTTTTTAATTAATTCTACTTGCATAGTTTTACCATTTTCTATTAAATAGCTTAAAATTTTTCTTTGTTTTTCTGATTTTATATTTTTATTATTAATATAATCTAATGTTTGTTCATTACTCATTGATAAAGTTACAAATATTGCTGTTTTATCTTTGGTACGCTTTGCAAAATTCTTTGTTGTGGTTCCTGGCTTTAACATTAATTTCATACATTCAGCTATATTCGAAAAATATCTTTTTGCCATCCATTTGGCTAAAATTATTTTTTCGGTTGTAAGAGATTGTTCTTCTATTTTAGCAATGTCTTTTACTTCATATTCCGTGCTTTCTTTAATGTTCGTTACAAATCCTTCTTCTAATTTTTTACTTCTTCCGAAAGGAATTAGCACTCTACTTCCTATAGATATATTATTTTCCATTTCTTTTGGTATATTATAGTCAAAATGCCTATTTAAAGTTTTTACGTTAGATTCTATAATTACTTCTGCTATCATTTTGTCTCCTTACTATATTAGAAAAAGATATTATCATTCTTTTACTCTAAGAACAACAATATCTTCATTTTAAAACTCTGGATTTTTTACTTTTGCTTCTTCTTCGATTATTTGTTGTATTATAGATACCGTTTTTTCTAAATCGTTATTTTTTATTACATAGTCATATACCCCAATTTTTGATTCTTCAAAATCAAACCTATTTAATCTTAGTTGAATCTCTTTTGGGCTTGGTTTATCTATTCTACTTTCTAATCTTTTTTGTAATTCAGCTTTTGGAACTCTTAAAAAAATTGTTACCACTTTAGTATCTTGTTTTAATAATTCTATTAAATGTTGAGTTCCATTTACATCTATATCTTTTACTATAATTTTTCCTTCCTTTATTTTTTCATTTAAGATTTTCCTTGACGTACCATAATAATGATTGTGATGGACATCATATTCATATAATTCTCCATCTTTTATCATTCTTTCAAATTCTTGTGTAGAAACAAAATTATATGTTTCCCCTGGTACATCTCCTGGTCTTACTTCTCTGTCTGTATAAGAAGGTATTGCTATTACATTTTCCATTCTTTTTATTAATTCTTTTTGAATGGTATTTTTCCCAGCTCCTGCAACGCCAGATAATATAACTAGCATAATACCACCTTTCCTTCAGCTACTTCATTTGTTGCCAATGTTACTGCTGAATTAGATTTTACTTTTGTTACTGCAGGTTTTCCAGCTGCTATTTGTCTTGCTCTTTTAGATACCATAATTACTAATGTATACCTGTTATCTACTTTTGTTAATAAATCTGTTACAGATGGTTTAACTAACATTTAATATTCCTCCTTAATTATTTTCAATATTTTTGTCTAATCTTGATGCTACTGTCTCTGGTTGAAGGGCAGAAAGTATTAGATGATCTGAATCTGTAATAACTACTGCTCTTGTTCTTCTTCCATATGTAGCATCTATTGCTGTTCCCTTATCTTTTGCCTCTTGTACCATTCTTTTTATTGGTGCTGATTCTGGGCTTACTATTGCTATAATTCTATTTGCAGAAACTATGTTTCCAAAACCAATATTTACTAATTGCATTATAAAATCACTTCCTATTCTATATTTTGAACTTGTTCCCTAACATCTTCTAGTTCGGTTTTTAGTTCTATTACTAAATTCGTAATTTCTAAACAATTTGATTTAGAACCTATTGTATTTACTTCCCTATTCATCTCTTGTATTATAAAATCTAATCTTTTCCCTGCTTTTTTTATAGTTTCAGATTGTAATAATTCTTTAAATTGTACAATATGACTTCTTAATCTTGTGATTTCTTCTTCTATTGATGTTTTGTCTGCATATAGAACTACTTCTTGTGAAATTCTTGCTTCATCTACTATGTCCGTTTGTAACATTTCTTTTATTCTGTCCTTTAATTTTACTACATATTGTTCAATAAGTCCAGTAGAATATTGTGAAATATTTAAAATATTTCCATTAATTGTATCTAATCTTTTTAGCATATCTTCTGACAATTTTCTACCTTCTAATTCTTTTGCTTCCACTAAATTAGATATAGCTTCTTCTAAAGCTTTCTCTAATTCTTTCCATAAAATATCTGAATTTTCGTCTTGACTAACATTTAGTACATCTGGCAGTCTTGCTATTTTCATCACTGATATATCATCAATTATAGTCGTTTCTTCCTTTAGTTTTTTTAATTCATCAATATATGCTTTTGCTAAACTTCGATTTATCGTGATTCTTTTCCCTAAATTACTATTATTAACAAAAGTTATGCTGACATCTAGTTTTCCTCTTTCTATTTTATCTAATATTTTCTTTTTTATCTTATCTTCTAGAAAGCTTAAAACATATGGAAGTCTAATATTAATATCAGTATATCTATGATTTACTGCTTTAATCTCTACAGTATATTCCCTTTCAGTATTAGCATAAGAACCTCTGCCAAAACCCGTCATGCTTCTTATCATCTATTTTTTCTCTCCTATTTCTTTTTATTATTTTTTGCTTTTTTATTTGATTTGTTCTTTTTTTTATTATGTGTTTTTAGTTTTTCTTTAGCTGTAGATTTATTATTTTCTTCTTTAACTTGTTCTTTTTCCTTTTTATTAGATTCATCTGTATATTCTGTTTTTATTTCTTCTGTCTTATTTTCTTGTTCGTATTGTTTTTCTGCTACCTTTTTCTTATCATTTTTTCCTTCTGTTTTTTTTGTTCTTTTTCTATGTGTTTCTATCTTTATAATTTTTTCTTCCTTTACTATCTCGCTAATATCATTTAAACTTCTTAAATATTCTTTTTTCGTTTTACCATATATCCTTACACATTTTACAATATAGTATACAGATATCATCAATGCTTCTATTGATATAACCATTACAAATTTATCTATAAATAATTGATAAATATATACTTCACACAATGTAACTATAGCCACAAATAATGCTTCTAATCCATGTGCGAATAATGTTAAATCAATTTTTTTATAACTTCTCTCGAATAAAATTATTGAAAATATTAGTATTGAAATACTAAATACCTTTAAATCTACAACAAAAGTATCTTCTCTTATATTCATATAGCCCAATATTTTTAATATACAAAATGCTAATATTATAATAGCAATTATTATGTTTTTAAAAATATTTTTATTAGCTTTCTTTTCATATTCTTTTGACATTTTCTTTTGATGTTTCTTTTCCTTTTCAATTTCAGCAATTATTTTTTCCGCTTTTTTATCTTTCTTTTTCTCTTCTTCCTGCTTTTCTTTGTCATCATTTTTTTCTTCTTTTTCTTCTGCCCTATTTGCTACATCTTCTATTATTTCTTCTTTATTCTCTTTAATTACTTCTTTTGTAGTATTAGTTGTTTTCTTAGCTTTTGGTTGGTTTCTCTTTGATTTTTTATTCTTCTTAGACATATTTAACACTCCTTAATTTAAATCTCCTAATTCATACATTAATATTCCACTTACTACTAATGCTACTGTTTCTGTTCTTAGAATTCTTTTTCCTAATGTAACTACAGATACATTCTGATTTAATCTTAATTGTTCTATTTCACTTTCTGCAAATCCACCTTCTGGACCAATTACAATACCAATATTTAATTCTTCTTTGTTATCATTCTTTAATTGTTCTATTTCGTCTTTTATACTTATCTTTTCTTCGTTTTCATATAATACCAATATTTTATCGTAATCATCAAATTTTATATCAGTTATATTTATTATATTTTCTATTGTAGGAATTATATCTCGTCCAGACTGTTTTGCAGCTACTTCTGCAATTTTTCGCCACCTATCTATTTTATTTTGTTTATCCTTATCTTTTAATTTTATTACTGTCCTTTTTGTAATTACCGGAACTATAGCTTTTACTCCCAGCTCTGTTGATTTTTGAATTATTAATTCCATCTTATCTGACTTTGGCAGCCCCTGAAAGATAGTTATATTCAAATTAGATTCTGCTAAGCTTTTTACTTCGTCTAAAATTTTACATACTATTTTGTTTTCTTCTATATTTTTTATTACACATTCATAATTTTTCTGAGTATCTGAATTGCAAACATTAATCTTATCATTGATCTTTTTCCTTAATACATTTTTTAAATGATTCACATCATCGCCAGTAATCCATATTTCTTCATTTTCTTTTAGATTTTCTGTTTTTATAAAAAATTTTGGCATTTATCTGCTCCTATCTAATTTTTTCGATTTCATTATACTCTTTTTAACAATTTAATTCAAGGAAAACCAAAAGAATTATCTAGTTTTCTAAAATTATAGCTGATTTATTGCTTACTTTCTCGCAAAACATTTCGTCATGTTCTATAAATAAAAGTGTTGGCATATATTCCAAAATCATATTTTCTATTTGCTCACGAGTTTGTATATCTATGTAATTTAACGGTTCATCCCAAATGTATATATGAGCATTTTCTGATATGCTTTTACCTAACAAAATTTTCTTTTTTTGACCCTCACTTAAATTTTCTAAATTATGTTCCATCTCTGTTTGGGTTATTCCCATTTTTACTAGCATTGCTCTAAATACACTTTCGTTTAATTTATTTTCTGCAATAAATACTTTTAATGAGCCTTTTAATGTATGCGTATCTTGTGGTACATATGATATTTTTAAGTTATTTCCTATGTTTAAGATTCCTTTATATCTATTTTCTTTATTAACAATTGCTTTTATAATACTAGACTTTCCTGCTCCATTTTTTCCTTTAATACATATTCTATCTCCATTTTGTATAGAAAAATTTATAGGTTTAAATAATGGCTTTTCATATTCTATTTGGAAATTTGTAGCAGTGATAAGATCATTTTTTTCATATAGCAATGGTACTATCTTTAACTTTTCTATGTTGTCTACATTAGAAAGTAGTTTTTTTGCTTCTTGTATATTCTTATTTTTTCTTTCTTCTAAAACTTTTGATTTTTTCATTATTTTAGCAGCCTTATGACCTAAGAAGCCCTTGTCCAGCATTTCTTTACTTCCGCTTTTATTCTGTTTTTCTTTTTCTGCTGTATTAGACCATTTCTTACTTTCTTTACTTGCATTCTCTAATTTTTTTATTTCTTTTCCTAATTTTTCGTTTTACTTTAGTTCGAAATTATTTTGTCTATCAAAAGCTTCTTTCCATACAGAATAATTTCCTTGAATTATATCTATGTTTGAATTATTTATAGCCATAATATGATCTGTAACTTTATTTAATAAATTTCTGTCATGTGAAACAAGGATAAATCCTTTTTTATTTTTTAAATATTTTTCTACATCTAATTTTGAAACATCATCTAAATGATTTGTTGGTTCGTCAATTAATAAAAAATTATTATCTTTTAAAAACAATGCTACAAGCATGGCTTTTACTTTTTCTCCACCACTTAGTGTTTGAAAAGTTCTGTATAACGCCTCTATATTAAAATTCAAAATATTTAGTTCTTTAATAATTTCCCAATCTTCTGCCATACAAAAATCTTGAATTACTTCCATAGTTAATTTATTTTCATCTACTTTAAACGGAAAGTAATCTATATCTACATTCTTTGTAATTATTCCATCGTATTTAAGCTTTCCAGATAAAATTTGTAATAATGTAGTTTTTCCTTTTCCGTTTCTGCCTATAAGTCCCAATCTCCAATTTGTATCTAAATTAACAGATACATCATCAAAAATATTTTCTATTCCATTATCATATCTAAAACTTAAATTTTTTATTTGAATTAGTGACATTTAACCTCCTTTTGGATTCATCGGGATTTGGGGACGGTCCTTTTTTCCCTATCTTGTCGGGATTTAGGGACGGTCCTTTTTTCCCTATTCTAGTTTTGGAACATCTCACGTCCCACGAATCAATATTTATTATAATTGTCTTTTTATCCATTCCATTATTAAATCTACCACATATTTAATTTCTTTTTGAGTTAGTTCCTTTCCTTTTCTTATTTTATGCCATTTATATAAACATCCCCTACAACAAGTAGCAGTTGCATGTTGTGCAATAAATACGGGGTGTCCTTTCATAGGAGTTTGTTTTCCGTCATTTATTATTTCTTTCGGAGCTAATCTTTGGGTTATGAAATCATATGCGTGTCTTTCTATTGTATCTATTCCTTTTTCTTTTATATATTCTTTCTCTTTTTCTTTTAACTTAAACCCCGACCTAAATTTTGATTTACCTAAAGCGTGTAATTGGTTATTTATAAATTCTTCTTCTGTCATGATTATCCTCCTAATTGGATTTTTTAACATTTATTTTTTTGCAAGATCGGGATTTTAAGGAACGTCCCCAAATCCCGAATCCCCGAACGTCCCTAAATCCCTATTAAAAAGGGAATAGACAAAAAGCCTATTCCTCAAAATCAAATGCAGTTCTTTTTGTTCTAATTTCTTTGCACATGTTTGAAACTGTTACATGTCTTGGGTCTGTTTTATATTTTTGTAAGTCTGCTAAACTTTCAAATTCAGAAATTAGAATTGCATCATATTCATCATTATCAATATTTTTTCCAACCTGCATACTTTTTATTGCATCAATTTGATTTTCTAAAGCTTTTAATCCATCTAGAAATTCATTCATTTCTTTTTCTGTATTTTCTTTAAATTTCCACATTACTATATGTTTAATCATTTTCTTTCCTCCTAATCTTTTATTTTTATATTTAATAAATATGCCAAATCCATAATTTGTAGTTCATTTATTATTGCACCTTTTATATCTGCAAGTGTTGTTGATAAACCTTGGATTATGCATGTTGACAAATCTATATCTTTTAAACGAGTATTAAATATTTGTGCTTTTGTAAAATCTATATTATCAAATTTTGTATTTTTTAAAATTGAATCTTGTATATATGAATTTATTAATGTTGTATCTTTTAATTTTAAGTTATTAAAAGTTGTATTAGACATATTTGAATAATTTAAATTTGAATCCTGTATTTGTACTGACATAAATGTATTTTCTATAAAATTACAACCTGTCATCTTGCAATTCTTAAATTTGCAATTAATAAAACTACAAGTTTCAAAAGTAGTATTTGAAAAGTTACAATTGTCAAATACTATATCTTTAAAATATACTTTTTCTAATGAACTATCTATTATTTCTGTATGTATAAATTTAGAGTTATCTATATCTTTTTTATATACATTTAAATTTTTTTGTGAAATATTTTGCACTGTTTCGTTCTTTAGTTCTTCTTCATTTTCTAATTTATCAAAAAAGTTTTCTTCCATTTTGTTCCTGCCTACTTATATATTTAATACTTTTATATAATAACACTAAAGGAAGTAATTATCAATTACTTCCTTTACAATTTTCTGCTATTTTTAATCCTTCACTTTCCCTAAATTCACTTAAAAGTTTTTAGCATATTACTACTTATTCCTAGCATTTTTAATCCATTTCGTATATATTTATTTTTCATCATGTACTTCCAAATTAACCCTGTCAAATAATTTTCTATCATTAATACTTCTATTCCTTTATCTATACCTAAATATTCTTTTGACACCCATCTTTTGGTTCTCGCTAGGTTATAACTGTCTTTCAGCCCGTATTTTCCCCATAGATATGGGCAATTATTATAAAAATATTCTAACGCTTTAATACTTTCTTTTGGAGTAAAAACTATTGATCCTATTGCCCCACAAGGAGCTATAGTTCCATCATTTTCTATATCTAAATTAGAAAAACTAGGTGATGCACCATACCCACCAGAATATCCGCTTGGGCCAACACATGCAGTTAATCCCCATGAATTTTCATTAAACGTTTTAAATTTATCCATATTATTAATACAGTATTCTCTATTAGCTAATGTTGCTTTTCTCGAATTTTCGAACCAATCTATTCCTTCTAAATCTTTCTTTCCCTTAAAATCTATCCAAGCATGTGAATACTGATATGTAAATAGACTTCCTCCATACGAAAATATTATATCTTTTATGTCTTTATAATCGTTCTTAGGTCGTTGGAATTCATAGTACATTTCTTTATTAATCGGATAACTTTCTGAAGCAACTCCTAAAACATACATCATTAACTGTTCTGCATACATATCCCAATTACCCCAAAATCTAATCTCTGGTTTATATCCCATGTAAAAATAATTAGTTTTAGGATTTACATACCACTTCCAATTTATATTATTAAATAATTTATCTGCTTTTGTCTTTATAATTCCACTAAAATATTCTCCAACAAGTAAAGCCCCACAAATAAAAATTGCAGTATCAATTATTGATATTTCTGAGTTCCATTCTCTTTTACCTGTTTTCATATTTACAAAATGATAAAAAAAGCCATTTTCCCCTTCAACACTATTTAAAAATGTATCTAAAGTTCTATTGGCTTTTTCATATCCTTCTTCATATTTTATTAATTTTCTTTCAACAGAAATTACTAATGCTGCTAATCCATATCCTACTGCTGCAATACTTGCCACATTTTTTGAATATACAGTTTTATCCCTTATTAAGCCATTTTCATTTGCCTCTTGTATAAAAAATTTTAAACTATATTTTAACTCTTTTAATAATAAATCTTTTCCATGTAATTTCACTATTCTCATACTATCACCCTTTAAATTATATTAACATATAATTTAAATTATTTGTATGGAAATAGTTGGTATACGGATTTTCGGAAAGGGATTTGGGGACGGTCCTAAAATCCCGAGTTTAATATTTCTGCTTCCTCTTCTTCAGTTAGATATCCATATTCTACCATTTTATCTGCAACTTGCTTTTGCCTTTCTTTAGCAAGTTTTGGATTTTCTTTTGGATTATATACAGATGGAGCATTCGGTATGCCTGCAAGCATTATACATTCTCCTGCAGTCATCTCATTGGGAGATTTTTCGAAATATCCCTCACAAGCATCTTTTATATTATAATATCCATTTCCAAAATAAATCGTATTTATGTATAACTCTAGTATTTCATCTTTTGAATAATTTTTTTCTATTTCGTAAGCCATAAAAACTTCTGCTATTTTTCGTGTAATTTTCTTTTCCTGTGTAAAATATTCATTCTTAGCAATTTGCTGGGTTATCGTGCTTCCTCCTTCTACAAAATCCATTGCTTTAATATCATTTATAAGAGCTCGTCCTATTGCAATTATATCTATTCCACTATGTTTATAAAATCTATGATCCTCTACAGAAATAACTGCATCTAAATACATTTGTGGCAACTCTGAAATTTTTATATAATTTGCTTTTGACTTTATCTCTTCTACTTTTTCTTCTAAAGGTGTTTCTTGTATCGCTTCTTTATACATATCATATCCTTTTCCTATTAAAAGTAATCCTATGCTTATTCCAATTAGCATCAATAAAAGTATTACTTTCAAAAATGTTTTCATTATTGCCACCTTCTTTCTTATTAAGATTTTTCAATTCAATTTCTAAAAAATTATTTTATAAATTTATAGGGATTTTAGGAACGTCCCTAAATCCCTATCTGGTCTTATTCCTCCTCTTTTATAATGTTTTTACTTCCTAAGTATGTTGCCATAAAATATGCTCCATAAATTACTCCTATAATAACTGCTGTAGCTATTGCTGATGGTAATAATTCTTTAGCATCTGCTAGTACACTCATCATAGTCATAACAAATTGTATTCCAAATATAGAATGGATAATCGCTAATATTAAAGGCATTAAGAAAAATATTCCTATTTGTTTAAATAATGCTCCATTTATCATTTTCTCGTCTGCTCCAATTTTTCTTAAAATAGCATATCTTTGTTTATTATCTGAACTTTCTGTTAATTGCTTTAATGCAAGAATTGCTGAACTTGCAATTAAAAATATTATTCCTAAATAGATTGCTATAAATAATACTATTGTTGATACTCCCAAGCTAGATTCTATAATTGTTATTTTTGTCATACCATCTATTGTAATACCTTTTTCGTCTAAATTTTTGTTAAAATCAGTCTCGGTCTCGCCAGTAAATATTTTTTCTATTTCTTCTTTCTCTTCTTCTGTGGTTGCATTATAGTTAGCAGCTAAAAATGTTTCTTCTTTAATATCTTCTGTTAGATTACAACTATCTGGAACTAATATTATTCCATTATTTACATGACTTCCTGCCATCTTTATATATCCACTTTGGCACTCATCATATTTTGATTTATATTCCTTACCTGCTATAGTTATTGTGCTATCCGTTTTTAAAGCTTTATTTCTAAGATTCTTCATATTATCAAAATCGCATAACATTATATATTCATCATCTTTTAATTGATATTCTGTATTTCCATATAATCTAGCAACTTTATTATAGTCAGATACCTTTATTATTTCCTCTGCAGTTTCATATAAAAGATTTGGAAACTGCTGTTTTACTTCATCATATACTGGACTTAATGTGTCTCTCCATGTTAACTCATTTGTTGCATAAACTGGAATTTCTACTACATCTTTAAGTTTAGTCATATCAAACCCATTATCTTCTAAAGTTTGAATCATTGTTTTTCTAGAATCTTCTATCTGTGCTTTTGACATTTTTTCGTTTTCTGGCAAATTAGCTGTTTTATATAGATTTAGATCTACTGGTGTTGTATCTTCTAAATCTTTTCTCATCGTATTATTTAATGATAATGCTGAAGATAGTATTGTTATTGTCATAAATAGCATTAAACAGATTATTGACATACTCACTACTGTTGTATTAATTTTATTGTGCAATTGTCTTAAAACAAACATATTTACATCTTTTAAATAAATATTTTTTCTTAATTGTACTAGTTTTAATATGAAGCCAGAAACTGACCAGAATATTAAGATAGTACCTACAATTCCCATCAATATAATTGGTAACATTGCATCTGCTGTAGATAACTCATTTACTCCACCTGTTACTTTGTAATATGCATATCCAAGTATAACAACTCCAATTACAAATACTAATATGCATACCCATAAATTTTTAATTTTTATTTGTTCATTCTTTTTAGAAGCATTTAATAAATTTATTAATTTATATCTAGAAATTGTAAATGTATTAAATATCATTACTGCAATATACATTACAGCAAAATATATACATGTCTTTATACAAGCATCTTTTGAAAATACAAATTCAAATTTACTCATATCTGCTGCAAATAATTTTCCTACTAAGACAGACATAAATTGTGATGCAAACACACCAATTACTAATCCTACAATCAACGAAATTATTCCGACAAAAATAGTTTCTATTAATAAAATTTTAGAAATTTGTCCTTTGCTCATACCAAGCATCATATATGTTCCAAATTCCTTTTTTCTCCTATTTATTAAGAAATTATTTGCATATACAATTAAAAGCCCTAATATTACAGCAACAAAAACAGAAACAAATCCAAGCATTGTTATCATTAATTTTATCAACTCTCTTGTTGAACTAGATACTTGCATCATAGCTTCTTGACTATCAAGTGAGTTAAACATATAAAAAATTGCTACACCAAGTACTAATGTTAAAAAGTAAATTGCAAAATCTTTAATTGTTTTCCTCATATTTTTTATAGATAATTTAAATAACATCTCCTAGTTCACCTCCTAATAGAGTTTGAACTTCTATTATCTTTTCGAAGAATTCTTTTCTTGTACTTTCTCCTTTAATAAGTTCATTAAAAATCTTTCCGTCTTTAATAAATAAAATTCGACTTGCATAGCTTGCTGTGAATGAATCATGTGTAACCATTAAAATTGTCGCACTTAGCTTTTGGTTTAGATTTTCGAAACTTTCTAGCAGTTGTCTTGCAGATTTACTATCTAACGCTCCTGTTGGCTCATCTGCAAGTACTAATTTCGGATTTGTTATTATTGCTCTAGCTGAGGCAACTCTTTGTTTTTGTCCACCAGATATTTGATATGGATATTTATTTAATATATCGGTGATTTCTAGTTTTTTAGCTATTTCCTGTACTCTTTCTTCAATCTCTTTCGGTTTTACTTTTTGAATTGTAAGTGCTAATGCGATATTTTCATATGCTGTTAATGTATCTAGTAAATTAAAGTCTTGAAAAATAAAACCTAATTCTTCTCTTCTAAATTTATTTAAATTATTACCCTTTAGTCTTGTTATATCTTGATTGTTAATTATTATTTTTCCTGCTGTAACCCTATCTATTGTAGATATACAATTTAGCAATGTTGTTTTTCCAGAGCCTGATGCTCCCATTATTCCTACAAATTCACCCTTTTCAATAGTAAAACTTATATTATCTATTGCTTTGGTTAAATTTGATTTATTTCCATAATATTTCTCAATATTTTTAACTTCTAATACCTTTTCCATTTTTTATCTCCTCTCTATTAACTTTAATTTTATTATACTGATTTTTATATTTTATACAATTTATTTGGCTTACAATAATCTTACATTTTTGTAAGATTGATAGAAATTAAATAACATGCTATAATTTTTTTGTATCAAAACACAATTGTTTATAAATGGAGGTATTAGCATGACAAAACAGGAAATTATGCGGAATGAATTAGAAGTATTTTTTGATGACTGGGGCTTCTCTGTTTCCATATTAGAGGAATCTACAGATGATTACCCTCTTTTTCAGATTGGCCCTTTAAGAACTGCTAGTTTCTTAAATGATGATGGCAAATTTTTCTTAGCTTTAATTAATATGGTTAGGGATGAATTCCATCCATACCGTGAAGAAATCATTTTTTATTACGACGAAACTAATGAAGCTGGCAAAAAATTAACTCCGCTTGAAATTAGGATTCATAAGTATCCGGAAACACAGCATGTGTATGTACATGATATTCCAGAGAAAAATCGTAAAAAAGGACAGATTCTTTTTTATAGGTCTTGTCCAAAAGGCGGCTGTACTTTCGAATGTGAAAATCTCCAGTTCAACTCCGAGATTCCTGAATTACAGGCTTGGATGGAACAGCAGATAGTCGGTTAACACTTTAACTAATACAAGCTGGTACATTAATCTTGTACAGATTTTTGTACCAGCTTGTAACTTTTTTTGGAATATATATTCATTGTGACAAATTTTTTAACGCATAATATAATAATAGTAAGGCATCCAAATCGTCTAATTTTGGATTCCAATCAAAAAAGAAACTCCCTTCATCGCAAACATAAATTTGAAAAACATATTCTTTGTTACAGATTTGAAATAAATTTCTTTCAATTTCTAACGTTTTATGCCCTTCCATTTTTTCCTCTGCTAGGCTTCTAAACATAGAAAAAATGAATTCTATTGCTTCTTCTTCTTCAATTCCATCATAGAAATAATATCTAAATGTTGCTTCTTCGATTTTTTCACCAAATTCCATATATATTCCAATGCTTCCAATGTATGTGGATTTCTTTAATTCAATCCGTTCCTTTTCTTTTTGAAAGTCTATAATCATATATTAACTCCTTTCATAATCCAACTTGAACATCTTGTTACATACGTATATTATATATAGCTATTCCAGTTTTTGCAACATTCCATGTTTTTTTGAAGCATTTCAATTATCTTTTTTTACAATAAGCAAAGGCTATATGCCCCAAAAAGGTTGCATATAGCCCTGCCTGTTTTAGAATTGTACACATGCACTATTAAAGATATTTATACGCTTTTCCAGTTCCGCATGCATATCTTCCGGAACAGAAGGTTCGGCGTTCTTTAATGCAAAGTGTAATTTGTTCTGCCATTTTAGAATCTCAAAATTAATTGCCTCTGCATAAACTTCTTCAAATTCAAAATAGAATTTTAGAGCCATTTCGTAGCTTACCCATCTTAAATAACGGTTAAGTTCTGTTATTGCGAATTATGTCAATCTTCATTTCAAATTACTATAACTTCCTACTGGAAATATTAATCTTACTTCTGTACCTATGTTTTTTTCTGAACTTACTTCTATACCAATTCCTAATTTATCGCATAGTTTCTTGCATAAATATAAACCTATTCCTGTTGATTTCTTACCTGTAATTCTTCCGTTTTCTCCTGTAAATCCCTTTTCAAACACTCGTGTAATTTCACTGTCTTTAATTCCTATTCCATTATCTTTTATATGTAATATAATATTCTCTTTTTTCTCTTCTCCATATATTTCTATTTGTCTATCTCCATTTTTTGCATATTTTATAGAATTTTGTATAATTTGATTTATTATAAATATGCACCATTTACTATCTGTATATACAATTTCTTCTAACCCCTTAATCTCAATAGATATTTTATTTTGTATTAATTGTGATTTATTTTTTAAAACACTTGCATTAACAATCTCTTTTAATTGAATTTTCCTTACAATATAATCTTTCTCTACAGTGTTACTTCTAGCATAAAATAAAGCTTGCTCAGTATAATTGTCTATTTTATCTAATTCTTCATTTATACTTGTTGTAATCTCATTTTTGTTATTTTCGACAATCATCTTACTTGTAGCTATAGGAATTTTTATCTCGTGAATCCATAATTCTATAAAATCTTTGTAGTCCTCTTGTAAATACTTATATTTGTTTACATTTTCTAACATTGATTTTCCTATATCTCTAATAACATCCTCTAATATAGTAGCTTCTGTAAAGTCTGCCTTTGGCAAAACTTCCATAATGAGATATTCTTCTTGTAACTCTTTAATTCTACTTTTTACTGTATCATAATAGTTTTTCTTTGAATAATACTCTGCTAAAAAGCCTATTAAAAAAGCTGCGATTATAACTATTGCAATATATATTTTTATATATACTAGTATATTATATGGAATTAAAAGAATCTCAATAGTTATAACTGCAAATACTAGTAAACTAATATAAATAATTTTATCTTTTAGATATTCTTTAAATCTCATTTTAAAATATACCCCAATCCTCTTTTTGTTTCTATTAAATCTTTCAGCCCTACTTCTTCTAATTTAGTTCTTAGCCTTTTTATATTAACTGTAAGTGTATTATCGTCTACAAAGCTTTCACTATCCCATAAATAATCCATTATTTCATTCCTAGAAACAATTTTTCCTTTATTTAAAACTAAAAAGTGTAATATTTTCAATTCATTTTTGGTTAATTCTATTGATTTATCGTCTCTCTCTATAAGGCTTTTAGATACATTCAAAACAAATTTTCCACAATCTATTTTGTCTTGATTCGCCCGGCTTGCATTACTTCTTTGTAATAATCTTTCTATTTTTGCAAGCAAAATTTGAATATTGTATGGTTTTGTAATATATTGATCTGCACCATTATTAATACTTAAAAGTTCATCTAATTCATTATCTCTACTTGTTACTATAATTATTGGAACATTTGAAACCTTTCTTATTTCTTTACAAATATATTCTCCATCCATATATGGTAAGTTTATGTCTAACAATACCAAATTTGATTTACTTGCTAAAATGTCCTCAATTGTATTGTCGAATTTTTCCAATACTATTACCTCATACCCATGTTTTTCTAAAAAAATTTTTAATTCTTCCCTTAATTTTTTATCATCTTCAACTATTAATATTTTAGCCATATTATCTTTCCTTTACATTAAATATTTTTTAATTATACGCTTTTTCTAAATATTTAGAGTTTTAATATCTTCTGGCTCTCCACAGCCCAATGCAAAAATTTTTCTTTTATATTTTAGTCAAAATATTCATTTTATTCTCTATTTTCTGCCATTTCTCTATTATATAAATTTATACTATATTTCTTTTTAAATTACAAGAACATTACTTCAAGTAGCTATCGATTGTAATTTTATGTAAATTATGGTGTAATATATTTGTAGCTCGATACATATATAAATGCACAAACTGTGCAAATAAATCAGGAGGAATTTTCATATGAGAAAAATAGTAAACACATTCATTGCAGGTAAAACTCGGTATGGAATAACTATAGAGATCAATGATGAAAAAATTGTCATTGTAAAACTCTACAAAGAAGGCTCTCCTTACAGTAGTAATTGGAGTAAACAATCCACAATTTACGGACACCAAATCAACCATGGCGAAAAAATTATCTATGTTAGAGATAATCATCGTCACACTTGCTTCAATCTCGAAACATCAGAATTAGAGGCTGCCGAACTCTATACCATTTCCTGGCTGGAAACACTATCATATGAAACAATTCGTTATCATGCCAGTTTTCTGGAATGATAACCAAATAAGACATCAGCGATTAAATCGTTGATGTCTTATTTGCATTTTATATAAAGAAAAAAGGAACGTCCCCAAATCCCTAGTCTACATTAATTAATTCATATTCTTTTGTTCCAAATCCAAGTTCAGCTGCTGCATCTATTGTATGTCTACCATTTTGTCTTTCCACTCTTTCTACAAAATGATCTCTTCCTGGATCTTTTGAATTATATACCAAATCTATACAAGCTTGGTCAATTGCTATTGGATCTGTACTTGCTAGAATTCCAATATCTTTCATACATGGGTCTTCTGCAACTGCACAACAATCGCAATCAACAGATAGATTACACATAACATTAATAAATAAAATATTGTCTTTAAAATAATTTACTACAGAAGATGCTGCATCTGCCATTGATTCTAAGAATAGATTTTGTTCTGGTAAATTATTCCATACAATAGTTTGATCTTTTGTTTTTCCTGCTGAATGTATCCAAGATTTTCCTTCTGATGAAGCACAACCTATTGATAATTGTTTTAATGCTCCACCATAACCTCCCATTGGATGTCCTTTAAAATGTGATAATACTAACATAGAATCATAATTTTTCATATTTTTTCCTACAAAGTTTTGTTTTAAAACTTTTCCATTAGGAATATCTAAAACCATATCATCCCCATCAGCATCCATAATATCCACATCAAAATATTTTGTCCATCCATGATCTTCAATTAATTTTTTGTGTTTTTCTGTACTGTTTCTTGCACCTTCATATGCTGCATTACATTCTACAACAGTTCCATTTACTCTCTCTACAATTGCCTTTACAAATTCTGGTCTTATATAATTTTGATTTCCCTGTTCTCCTGAATGTAATTTAACAGCAACTTTTCCTGGTAATTCCTTTCCTAATTTTTCATACATTTTTATTACACTTTCTGGTGTAATCTCTTTTGTAAAATAAACTTTAGCTTTGTCCATTCTATATTCCTCCTTATAAAAATATTATACTTATTTTTCTAATTTTTATTTATAATTTATATATCACTTGGAGTCAGCTTTAAGTCAATATTTTTTTACATTTTATTAATTTATTTTTTCAAATTGTTCTTCTATTAAAAGAACTTGACCTTCTTGTTCTAATTTTAATTCTTGTTTAGCTGTGTCTCCTTGATAACCTTCTGGTAATTCTGCAACTTGTACTGAATAATTACCTAAAGGTAAATCTGTAACACCACATAGTCCCTCTTCATTTGATGTAATCTCTTGTATAACTTCATTTTCATCATTATATAAATTATATTTTATATTTGGTATAAGATTTCCATCTGCATCTTTGCTTCTAAGAATAACTGATGCTCTTACTCTTTTTAAATCAATATTTACAACTGTAGTTTGTGCTGGTTCTATTGTTACATCTGCTTTCTCTTGATCTATTTCATAACCTTTAGGCGCTTCTTTTACTACAATTTCATATTCTCCTACAGGAACATTTGTAAATATAATTTTTCCATCTAAGCCAGATTCTGCCTCTTCAGCTATTACTTCTTCTGTGTCTTTTTTATTAAAACTTACCTTTGCCCCAGCT
Source organism: uncultured Clostridium sp. (assembly GCA_930990555.1). Taxonomy (GTDB): domain Bacteria; phylum Bacillota; class Clostridia; order TANB77; family CAG-508; genus Merdicola. The sequence goes on from CAKNPW010000001.1 coordinate 29,695, forward strand.
ATTACGTCAGCATTTTGATCTTTTAAATATACCTCTGTTCTTCCATATCTTTGTACTTCTTTACTTGTAAGATTTTTTGCAACCAAAATTCCAACAACTATTATGGCTAATAATACTACTATACTTACTCCTATAATAACTTTTCTATTTTTTAAACTTTTCATTACTAATCCCCCTTATTTTATTAATTAAAATTTAAATAAATTTAATCCTATATCCTCATCATATTTTCTATCCACTTTACCGTCTATAATATGTATTACCATTTCACATGTTGCACTTACAATAGCTTTATTTAGATGTCCTCCGAACACTTCACCCCTTTCATTTCCTGCACTCATGTGTATATGTGTATAAAATTTATCATTCATTGTATTTATAGTTCCTGTTAGAGAAACTATTTCGAAATTTCCTGTAAACTCATTTGCATAATATTTCTTTTCATTTACATTATATACTCCAACTTTAAATTCATTTGTAGCTCCTAGTGCATTAATATTTGCAAGTTTAATATTTTCTTTTGTTGCAATTTATTCTATTTTATTTAAAATCTCTTCTCCTTTATCGATTCTAGCAATTATTATATCATTAAATTTTCTATATTCCATTTTTTACCTCCAAATAATTATTTTTTATTTAATTATACTTGTGCAATAAACTTTTGATGTAATCTTATAAAAAAGTCTTCTAATATTCCTATACATATCATAACTATAGGTAATATTGGATTAATGATAGTAAACATTATAATCATTAGTATAGTTATAAATATTACCAATTTACTAACACTAGACATTTTTGATTTATGTTGAATTCTTTTAAATATCCAAAATAAGCTTGTTTTTATTAACATATATAATTCTCGAAAAGCTGCTATTGTTATCAATCCAAGATATAAGTCCATAATAACCTCTTCTCTAGTTGAAAACAAATCGAATCTTAATATGGTTCTTTGCCTTCTAGTAAGTAACTTAAGCAGTTTTAAATCATTTAATTTAATTACCTCATACTTATTTTTTACTTCGTCACAAAAGAAAAGTTTACATGTTAGATTCTTACTTGTACATCCTGTATCACTTTGTAATCTACAAATTCTACAGCATCCATTCTTATCTTTTAGTTTATGCTCTCTTTGAACTATGCATTGCCCACATTCAAACTCACAAATATTTTCTCCTTTAAAGTGTTTATCAATATCTGAACAAGATTCATCAAAAATATATTCTAATCTTTCCCTTCTAGATTTTATATTTAATACTGTAATAATTCTTTCTATGTCTTTGTTTTGGCCATTATATATAAATTCTGTATTATTATATATACATGTCTTATATGTCTTATATTTTTTATACACTTCATTTATACTGTCTGTTTCTATCAAGATTTTTTTCTTTTCCATTACTCAATCCCCAAATATTACTTTTTAATTAGTTCTTTTAAATTCTCATAATAATATATATTTTCTGTCATGTTATATCCTTTTATTTTTTTGGTTACAACTTCAATCAACTTTCCTCCCTTATGTTTATAAAAATCATTTGCCGGATTATTTACTAAGCAACCAATAACCATACTATTAAATCCTAAACCAATTAGCTCTTTTACGTCATGATAAAAAAGCATTTTTCCATATCCCTTTTTCTTAACTTTATTTAATAAATATAATGAATATAGCTCACCGATATCTTCATATTTTTCATATGTTGATTTTCCTATTCCAGTCATTCCAACTGCTTCATTATTTATTTTAAAAACAAATTTCTTTATATTATTCTTTTTATCATTATTAAACTTATTAATTTGCTTTTGTATAGAATTTTCTACGTTATTAACCACTTCATCTAAAATTGAATCAGCTATAAGTCCTTTATATGATTCCTGCCAAGCTAAAGTATTTACTTTAACATAGTCTGGAATATCTTCAAGTGTTAGCTCTTTAATTTCTATTTTATCCATATATTTCTCCTTAAACTTTATCTTTATCTATTAAATCATATCTTTTAAAAATAGTAATAATCATACTAAAAACTAATTTTTTTCCCAATAATTCTCTAAATTTTGTTGTTTTATTTTTTCCTTCATTTCTTAGTTTCTCTAGTTCTTCTCCTAATTCCTTATAGTTATTAATAATGTCATCCAAAGCTTTTTCGAAACGCTCTAATCTATCCAAGATTATTCCTCCTACTCTTTCCATTTAAATGTATCTATAATCTTCTGTGCTGCACTATCTGTTTCTGTTGAATCCCCAAAAGTTGTTTCATGCACTAAAATATATTTGTAATCACCTACAATGTAATATTGTGTGGTAGTAGTATCCTTATCTTTTATATTAAAAGTATAAACAACATATCCATTTTTGGTATTTGAACCATTTGCATTTAGTTCAACATTTTCATCTCCTCCTATTTGCATAGAAAGTTGATTTAAGATAGCACTTCTAAATTTTTCATGCTCATTTGCTGGATATTTATTAGTTCCTTCATTTACAGAAATATTATTTGGCCTATCTTCATTTTCCTGACCTTCTTTTACATAGAAAAATTTATCCTTAGTAGAGTGTTCTACACTTTCTATCCAATCTACAGGTATCTCATATGCTCCAAAATCTTTTTCTATTAATGTTCCTGGTATATTTTCTAACATATTATTTACTAACTCTAAAAACTTATTTGATAAATCTTCGGTTGCAAATATTATGTTTTCTCCTTCAATTTTCCAGTTATTCTTATTAGCTATTAAAAAATCAATTATAGAGTTATAATCATCTAATATAGTTATAATTCCATCTATATTATGTTCTACAGTATTATCTTTACTCTTTTCTAGATTTCCTATTAATTCTTGCTTATAAAAATCCACATAATAACTATCTAAATTTTTATTATTTATATAAGACATTATCGTTTCTTCTGTAAATAATTCTTCATATCTATTTTTTAGTTCTTGTAATTCTTGCTTTGTATTTTCAATATATTCCTTTGTTGTTACGAATTCTGGTCCATCATTTTTATAATTATCTATCGTTAATATATTTTCTAATTTTTCATTGTTTAATATTTCTGAAATTTTTGTTATATTCTGGAATCTAGCTGTTAAATATTCCTTTAAAGCTTCTTCTACTTGTAAATATTCTCCATCTGAAATCTTTCTAGTAAGCATCTCATTAATTTTTTCTGTGTCTAGATTTTCCTCATTTGTTAATTCCTTTATTTGTTCACATTCTGATATTAATTCACTCTCTTGCTTAAAGTCATGATATAATCCAATTCCAATTGCAATTATTCCAACTATTAATACAAGCGCAATTACAACTACAAGTGTTATAATAAATCTTTTTTTCATAAAAATTCTCCCCTTTTATTTCATTTTGTACATATTACGTCCTATTTAACAAACCTTATATATCCATCTTTACGTGGTTTTGCTTCACTTTTTTCTTTTGGATAACCTAAAATACAATGTCCAATGCCTACATAATTTTCTGGTATGTTCCATTCTTTTAACATTTCTTTTCCTTCGTCTGTTTCGAATTCTTCTTTTGCTCTATGTATCCAGCAAGAACCTAGTCCTAGACTATATGCAGCATTCATTAAATTTCCTAATACTAAACTTCCATCTTCTATGTATGTTCCAATATTCTTATCTGCCAATACTACTAATACCGTTGGTGCTCCATAAAAAGGATCTTCATCTTTTCCCATTATTTTCGCATTTAGTTTAGAAAGTTTATCTATTATGCTTTTATTTTGAAGAACAACAATAATTGGAGATTGCATTCCCATACCTGTTGGAGCATATTCTCCTGCTTTCAAAACACTATTTAATTCATCTTCTTTTATCTGAGTTGATGAATATTTTCTGCAACTTCTTCTTTCTACTAAATTCTTAATAGTTTCATTCATAATAACTTCTCCCTTCATACTATAAAATTTCTTTAATCCATTTCTTTACATTCTGTATATCTTTCTCATCTGGATGTGTTAATGCTTTATCAAAATTTTCTACACTAACTTTTAATTTTTTATCATCTGGATGTTCTTTAATTAAACCTACATATCTATCCCTTACCTGCATTGGCATCTTGCCTTGACAGAAAAATTTTCCTAATATTTTATTTGAATCATTGATATTTATTTTTATCCTTTCAAACAGTTTTTCATAATATTCTTCTGACCCACCAAATCCTGCTGTACCAAAATATGCAACCTTAGCATTTTTTATATTTTTCATAAATTCTGTAATTTCTGTAGCACACATTCCTTTATCAGTCCATGATCCAATTATAAATAAATCTGCCTGTATGTCTTTTTTTGGTTCTCCAAAATATACAATATCTGCTTTTGGGACCTCCTCTTTTATAGCTTCTGCTAAAAGTTTTGTATTTCCTGTAATACTTTTATATACTATTGCAATTTTCATTTTATCACCTCATATTTTTATTGTACTAATAACTTTTAATTAAATCAATTCTTTTTTATATTTATATATAAGAAAATCATTTCGAAAAAACTTCGATTTTTCCTTTATAACAAAAAACAAAGCAAGGAGGCGACAATAAAATGTCATCCCCCCTGCCTTTCTTAGGTTATACTTGCATACTTAATCATAGATTTTGCATACAAGTGATTGGCTATTTATTCATTCTAATTACTTCCATATATTTCTGCAATACAGGAAATCTATGTCCTTCTGATTCGAAAAGCCACTCTCCAAGAGTGTCACTGTAAAAGGCCATTGTTACTTTGCATTCATGCCTGAACCCAACTTCGCTTACAACATTTAGCATACCTTCTTCAACGATTGAATCAGCTGTTATGCCATACTCTGCAGCAGCATATACATCTGCTTTGGCATATACACTTTCATTTGGACTAACTTCTGATACATAGAACCATTTCGTATCAAAAGGTTTTTGGATTCCTGCCAGTTTAAAAAATGTGCCATATGAATCTGTAGCAATTTCTTTTACTACATATTCACGACTCTTATTTATTTTTAAAAGATTTCCCCGCTTTTTGGGATTTTGCCTTAGATAGAATTCGTTTTCCACCTTTTCTGCGTTAAGAATAACTTTCATAGCTTTTTACCTTTGAGGGAGCATCGCTCTACCTCTCCTTTCTTGTTTTGCAACAGTTTTATTTTGTCGTTTATATCACTATAATAACTAATATACAATAAAAATTCACTAAATAGTACTCTTATAACTTTTTTGCAAAATAGAAAGACGCCAAACTAGGCGCCTTTTTTAATATTTTCTTCTATTCTATTTCATCATTACATTCTTCGAATTGAGAATTATATAATCCTGCATAGAACCCATCTTTTGCAAGTAATTCTTCATGAGTTCCTTGCTCTACAATATCACCATGATTCATAACTAATATTAAATCTGCATTTTTAATTGTAGATAATCTATGTGCAATAATGAAACTTGTTCTACCCTTCATTAAATTATCCATTGCTGATTGAATTTGTTGTTCTGTTCTAGTATCTATAGAACTTGTAGCTTCATCTAAAATTAATATTTTAGGATCTGCTAAAATAACTCTCGCAATAGTTAATAATTGTTTTTGTCCTGCAGAAACATTACTTGTTTCCTCATTTAAAATAGATTTATAACCTTTTGGTAATGTCTTAATAAAGTGGTGAACATGTGCAGCTTTAGCAGCTTCTATAACTTCACTATCTGTTGCATCTGGTCTACCATATTTTATATTATCTTCTACAGTTCCACTAAATAGCCATGTATCTTGTAAAACCATTCCAAACATTTTTCTTAATTCAGATCTCTTGAAATCCTTAATATTATGACCATCAACAGAAATTGAACCTGAATTTACATCATAAAATCTCATTAGTAATTTAACCATAGTTGTCTTACCTGCACCGGTAGGTCCAACAATAGCAATCTTTTGGCCATCTTTAACATTTGCGCAAAAGTCATTAATAATTGTCTTATCTGGATTATATCCAAAATTAACATGGTCAAATACAACATTACCTTTTAATTTACTTGAATCTATATTTCCCTTTGCTGTTTCTACTTCTTCTGGTTCCTCTAAAAACTCAAAAACTCTTTCTGCTGCTGCAATCATAGCTTGTAATGTAGCAGAAATCTGTGCAATTTGTGTTATAGGTTGAATAAATTGTCTGTTATATTGAATGAAACTTTGTATATCACCAACAGCAATCTTACCTTGAACTGTTAAATATCCACCTAAAATTGCAACTAAAACATACCCAACATTTCCAATAAAGTTTGTTACTGGATGTATTAAACCAGATAAAAATTGTGATTTCCATGCTGATTTATATAATACATTATTTGCTTTCATAAAAGTATCAGTTACTTTTTCTTCACCATTAAATACTTTTACAATTGTATGACCACCATATACTTCTTCTACTTGACCATTTACATGACCTAAATAATCTTGTTGGGCTTTAAAGTATTTTTGTGAATGTTTTACTATTGTAAAGCTTAAGAAAGCTGTTACTGGCAATATAATTAATGAAACCACTGCCATAAGCCAGTTAATAGAAAACATCATTATCAAAATACCAATAATTGTACAAATAGATGTAATAATTTGTGTAACACTTTGGTTTAAGTTTTGGGATAGTGTATCTATATCGTTTGTAATTATAGATAAAACTTCACCGTGAGTTTTTTTGTCAAAATATTTCATTGGCAATTTATTAATTTTGTGTACTAAATCATTACGCATTTTATATGTAATTTTTTGTGTTACTGTAGTCATTGTAAAACCTTGTACTAAAGAGAATAAAGCACTTAAAACATATAAACCTAATAATGTAAGAAGTATTGTTCCTATTTTACCAAAGTCTATTCCTGATCCACCAGATAACTTATTCATTAATCCATTAAAAATCTCTGTTGTGGCATTACCTAAAATCTTTGGTCCAATAATTGAAAATATTGTACTTCCAACAGCAAATAAAATAACAATCATAATTGGTATTTTATATTTTGCCAAATAATTTTTTAATAGTTTTTTAGTAGTTCCTTTAAAATCTTTTGGTTTTTCTACTACTCTACCTGCGCCATGTCGCATACCTCCCATTGGAGGTCTTACATTTTTATTCTCTGCCATTTTCCAATTCCTCCTTTGAAAGTTGTGATAAAGCTATTTGTTTATAAGTTTCACATGATTCTAATAATTCCTCATGTGTTCCTTTTCCTACAATTTTTCCTTCATCTAATACTATTATTTGATCTGCATTCATAATTGTACTAATTCTTTGTGCAACAATTATTACAGTCTTATCTTTAGTACGTTTTGCAAGTTCTTCTCTTAATATCTTATCTGTCTTCATATCTAATGCTGAGAAACTATCATCAAATACTAATATTTCTGGATTTATTGCAATAGCTCTAGCTATTGATAAACGTTGTTTTTGGCCACCAGAAACATTACCTCCACCTTGTGATATTGGTTCTTGATATTTTTGTGGTTTTGTTTCGATGAATTCTTCGGCTTGGGCAATTTGTGCAGCCTCTACCATTTGCTCATCTGTTATATTTTCATTACCATATTTTATGTTAGATTCTATTGTTCCAGAGAATAATATTCCTTTTTGTGGTACGAATCCAATTCTCTTTCTTAATTCTTTTTGACTTACATCTTTTACATTTACTCCATCTACTAATAGCTCTCCACCAGTTACATCATAAAATCTTGGTATTAAATTTACTATTGTAGATTTACCACTACCTGTACTTCCTATTAAAGCAGTGGTTTCACCAGGTTTTGCTGTAAATGAAATATCTGTTATAACTTCTGTATCTGCATCTGGATAATGGAATGAAACATCCTTAAATTCAACATATCCTTTTTTATCTGCTTTAAATTGTTTTGTTTCTTCTTTATCTTTTATTTTAGGTTCTGTTTCTAATACTTCATTTATACGTTCTGCAGATACACTAGCACGTGGTAACATTATAGATACCATAGATATCATTAAGAATGCCATTACTATTTGCATTGTATATTGAATAAATGCCATTACATCTCCAACCTGCATTATTCCTTCATTTGCATTATGACCACCAATCCATACAATAAGTACTGTTATACAGTTCATAACAAGCATTAAAGCAGGCATCATTATACTCATTGCTCTATTTACAAAAACTTGTGTTTTCATTAAATCTGTATTGGCTCCATCAAATCTTTTTTCTTCTCTTTCTTCTGTATTAAAAGCACGAATTACTTGACTTCCTGTTAATATTTCACGTGATACTAAATTTAATTTATCAACTAATTTTTGTAATATTTTAAATCTAGGCATTGCTATAATCATCAATGTAAGAACAATTATAAAAATACAAATTACAGCTAAACCGATTATCCAAGCCATAGATGCATCACTATTAAATAACACTCTTATAAATCCACCTATTGCTATAATTGGTGCATATACAACAACTCTAAATAAAATTGTTAATAGCATTTGAATTTGTTGTATATCATTTGTTGTACGTGTAATTAAAGATGCTGTTGAAAATCCGTTAAACTCTTCTGTAGAAAAGCTTAATACTTTCTTGAATATTTTTTCTCTTAATGTTTTACCTAGTTTAGCAGCTACTCTTGAAGATAATAGCATTATTGAAATTGCGCTTATCATAGTGATAGATGCTATTCCTAACATTTGTAAGCCTGATATTAAAATATATGTATTTTGTATACTATCTGTATCTGCTCCTAAATATTGATATTGTAATTTTACTTCTTGTATTGCAGCTTGTTCTACCATAGAATCTGATAAATTAGTAATCATTGTATCTATTGTATTTGGTAATTCTGCTTCTATTGTGTTTATAAAATCTGTTTTTTGCTCTGCTGGCATCATATTTATTATTTCTGCTAAAGACATATTTTCCATTACAGTTCTTTGTTCTTCTGGAATATTCTCTAACATATTGTTTTTAATTTGATTAGCTGTTTCTTCATTTGATACCATTTGTTTTACAAGCAATCCATTTATTAAATTAATATTTAATTTTCCTTTTTCTATACTACTGATATCATTAATCTTGTATGTATTTCCATCTTCTGATAATGTATATGAATTTAATATTTCATCATCATTTTCTACAAATCCAAGCATTAAATCCATATCTTCTTTACTTACTTCTTCTGGTGCTTCAAAACTAGACAACGCAAGTAAAGGTTTTGCTATAGTTTGATTTAAACTTTCTTGTTCTTCTTTACTAATGTCTTTTAATTTATACACTTCTTGATTTGCAATTTCTGGATAATCTTTAACATCTTTTTCATAATCTTTACTATCCTTAGAAATAATTTCATAATCATTTAATATTTTTTCATCATCATTTGTAAATTTTAAAAGACTATCCATTTGGTTTTTAGCGATATATTCAGGTGCAGAATTTTCTATTCCACCGTGCTTGAATACCTACATTTACAATTTTAGAAGTATATGTTGGTAATGCTAAATCTGTTGCAGCTTGAACACATAAAAGTATAATAATAGCTATTACAGAAATAGCAGATTGTTTTAAGTTCTTTAATACTTTTAACATTGTTTATTCTCTCCTTTTTTGAAATTTTTGAACTTTAGGGACGGAGCTTAAAGTTCAAATTTTATGTAAATCTAATTTTCCTTTAAGATTCCTTTTTCTATAAATTTAATTTCTTTTAAAAAGTCTTCTCTAGCTTCTTTTAAATCTTTATATTTTAATGAAGCCACTATTCTTCTTCTAGTAATAGCAAATAATATTTCTATTACTAGTTTGAATTCTTCTTCATCTTTTATGTTTAATATATCTTTATTTTTTTTGTATAAATCTTGTAATGTTTTTTCTAATCTTTTATTCATTTCTTTTTTTCGTATTAACATTAAATTATCACTCGTTTTAATGTTTTCAAATATTTGTCTAAATAATTTACTATTCTTTCTTATTTTTCCGACTTCTATTAAATGATCATAAAGATAAATAAAAATTTTTATTATATTACCATTTTCACGTTCTATAATTTTATTTAAATTTTTTTCCATATCTCCTATTTTTAACGACATGATATATTCAAATAAATCTTCCTTATCTTCAAAATATTGGTAAAAACTGCCTCTTGCTATTTCTGCATCTTCAACAATATTTTTTATAGAAGTTTGTTCTATAGGTACTCTTGCAAATTCTTTATTTGCAGCTTTTAATATTTTTTGTTTCTTTTCTTCTGGCAAATTGAAGAATGTATTTGTTGGCATTTTTTCCTCCTTCCATTTGTATTATATTCTTAATTTTTAAAATTTGTTTATAAAATTTAGTGTCGTTTTTAGTTTATTTTAGGTATTTTTTTAAGATATCAAAAGTGACACCGTATCATATATTATATATGACACAGTGTCATCTGTCAATCTGATTTTTGTAAATTTTGTGTGAACAAATTTATGTTATAAATTGTTTAAGTGAATTTTTAATATTTACAAAATGAACTTTAAGCTCCGTCCCTAAAGTTCACCAATTCCTGGAAGGTGTTTCCACGTTCTTCGAAATTTTTAAAAAATCCATAGCTTGCTGATGCTGGGGATAATAAGCATATCATATCTTTTTTGGTTACTTCTTTTGCTTTTTTTACTGCCTCTTCTAAATTATTTACTAAATAACAATGCTTATTATTTCCTTTTTCTTGTAATTCTTTATAAATCCTTTTTCCAGTATCTGGCATTAATATTAAGTTTTCTAATTTTTTATTTTGTAAAATAAAATCTTCTAAATTGGAATAATCTATTTTTCTATCCATTCCTCCTAGTATTAAAGTGTTTACATTTTTTAATGCTTTTACTCCTTCTATTGTGGTTTCTCCTATTGTAGAAATTGAATCATCATAATATTTAACTCCATCTTTTGTAGTTACATATTCTAGCCTATGTGCCAAGCCTTTAAAATCCTTTAAGGCTGATTTAAATTCTTCATTTGATATTTTATATATATTACTACAAATATAGTACGAAATCGCAATATCAAAGAAATTATGCTCTCCTACTAAATTGGTTTCGTCCTCTAAAATTTGTATACTATTATTTTCTGTTATTATAGTTCTATTTTTTATATAATCATTAATGCAGATATTATTTTTTATTTTGCTGTGAATGTATTTCTTGCAAGTTTCTCCATAAATTAATATATCATCATATTTTTGAAATTTATTAATATTAAGTTTTGCATTAATATAGTTTTCAAATATTTTATAATGATCTAAATGATCTGGATATAAGTTCAAGATTACTGCTATATGTGGTGAATATCGTATAAATTCTAGTTGATGACAACTAAGTTCAAACACTATTTTTGTATCTTCATTTATTTCGTTTATTGCATTAAAACAAGGAATTCCAATATTTCCTACTAATACAGTATTGGGATAGTATTTTTTTAAGATAGTATAAGTAAGACTAGATGTTGTACTCTTTCCTTTAGTTCCAGTTATTCCTATTATCTGACTAGCTAATATTTTTATAAATTCTTCGGTTTGTGAGGTCAATTTATTAATATCTACCACAGTTGCATCTGCAACTATTCCTGGGCTTTTAAATATTAAATCATAGTCATTCAACTCTTCTGGTTTACTTATTTTTTTAGTTCCTTTTATTTCTGGTAGTTCCTTTCGGTCTAAAATTCCTAACTCATTGCATTTTATATTGTTGTTTTGAATAAATTGCAATGTAGAAATTCCTTCTTTTCCTAATCCCCAAATTGCTATTTTTTTATTTTCTAAATCTTTTTTAAACATGTTTAATATTGTGCTTTTCATATTATCTCACTCTTCTTTAACATTTCTTTGTAATGTTCTGGTACATTGTTTTCTGGATTATAAAACTTGTTATATTTATTTTCTTGGTTTATATATTCTTTGTACTTATTTGTAGTTTTATAATATTTATACAATAAAGGTAGTTCTTCATTATTTGCTTCATATTTTTTTATTGTTTCACAAATTGCTATATTTACTTCATCTCTTGAACCAACACATTCAAAAGGCTTATTTTTTTGTATTCCTGATAGCATTTCCATTGTAGCTTTTAAATTTTCTTTTTCTAATAAATCTTCTCCAAAAATATTTATCATATCTTCTTTTTTCATAAATGGAGATAAAATTATATATACAAATAAACATTTTGGGCAGTTTCCACACCATTTGTTTTCTTTGCTTCCAGCATTACAACTTTTGAAAATTTTATAAAATTTAGGTAATTTTGCAAAATGTTTTGCTATTTGATATTCGCTAATTGGTCTTAGTAAACTAAAATATTCTATTTCATCTAATATATTTTCTTTTACATACTCATTAAAATCTTGTTCAAATTCATAGCTTTTTGAATATTGATGATTTACTTCTTCTGCATATATTGTAGACTCGTTTGCACTTGCTTCATTTGATAATACTATGTATTTTTTCTTATTTAAATATGCAACAATTAATGCTGAAAAAGCTACAATTGATGAAAATGGTGTATGTCCATTTAAATATCCTTGTTTATTTAGTTCTAACATATTTTTATCTAAAGTTCTTTTTACATAACATCTTTGATTCTCATTATATCCTGCTGTTTTTACTGTTCCTTCTGTTGCACCTCTTGGATTTATTACATAGCACATATTATTTTTAAAATCATCTTTAATTACATCTAATGTAACTATAGAATCTTTTCCTCCACCGATTGGAACTAAAGCTCCAGTAAATTCTTCTGCTGTATTATTTGAATTGTCTTTTGTTAATTTGACTGTTCCTGCTATTATATTCATAAATTCATCTATATTTGTTTTTATTTCATTTTTATAAAAGAATTCGCCAAGTCCATAAAAATATAACTTTTTCCACCAATTAATCTGTTTTTGATTTAAATATATGTTTTTTATAGTTACATGTGGCGAGCAAGTTATTTTCCAGTAACTTACAAGTTCTACCATTCCTAAATTGAAAACCATATTTTCTAATAGTTCTTTATTTTCATTTTCACTTACAGAATCACTCATTTTAGGAATTGTCCATGTTGGATTAAATTTCGAAAGTCCTACTATTTCAAATTCATAACTTATTTTATATTCATTCTCATTTTCTTCTATTTTATACCAGTTATATGAAAATTCTGGATATTTTTCTCTTAATTCAAAAAAATTCATGTTTATCTCCTTTCGGATTTAAGAACGTTCCGGGATTTGGGGACGTTCCTTTTTTCCCTTTTTTCTACTATGCTATTATATTGTAATTACTTTGTAAAAGCAACTATAATTATACTATTTACTTCAAAGAAAAAAGGAAGAAAACTTTTACAAGTTCCTTCCCTTATTTTGAGGTATTTCCGTCCTTACTTTTTAAGTGCAACCAAAATTGCCGCTATGACAAATGTTAATACAAAGCAGGACCAGCCTGAGGCCAGAGCCCATATTATTTTTAAGTCTCCCATTGCTGCTGTGACAACTGTTGGGCCAATAATTCCGCCAATTCCACAACCTATTGATGCGCCAAGTATTACTTCAAAGTTATCACTTATTCTCCGCCACATTCTTTTCATAGTATTACCTCCTCAAAACTTTTATACTTTTATATCATACCATATATTGGTTATAATTTCAAATTTTGTTCGTCTTTTAAGGCTTCTCTACACCATTCTTATAAACTTATTTTTTCCAAACTGTAATATTGTTTCTTTCGGTTTTAGACTAGTTGATATGTCTTCTATAATCTCACCATTAACCCTTACTCCTTTACCTACAATCATTCTTTTTGCTTCACTTTTAGAAGGGGCAAATCCGACTTTTACAAGTAAATTACAAATATTTATTTCATCATTATTTTCCATTTTGAATTCTTTTATATCTTCTGGAATTCCACCTTTAGCTATTTGATTATATCTTTCTTCTGCCATTGCTATTTTATCTTCACCATGGTACATTCTAATAATTTCTTCTGCATATCTTTTATGAGCTTTTACTATATCTTCTTTAATTAAATTTTCTGCTTCTTTTAAATCCATATCTGTTGTTAGTCTAAAATATTCCATTAAAACCTCATCCGGAATCTTCATAGCCTTTTCATACATTACTTCTGGGCTTTCATCAATTCCTATATAATTATCTAATGATTTACTCATTTTTTCTTTTCCATCTAAGCCAACTAATAATGGAAATGTTAAAACAACTTGTCTTTCTTGCCCATAATCTTTTTGAAGTTCTCTACCAACTAAAAGGTTAAAAGTTTGATCTGTTCCACCAATTTCTATATCTGCATTTAATGCTACAGAATCATATCCTTGCATTAATGGATACAAAAGTTCATGCATAGAAAGTGGTAAATTATTTTCATATCTATTTTTAAAATCATCTCTTTCTAAAATTCTTGCAACTGTGTATTTGCTTGTTAATTCTATAATATCTTTAAAATTCATCTTAGAAAGCCATTCTGAATTATATGCAATTCTTGTTTTATCTTTATCTAATATTTTTGTAACTTGCTTTAAATATGTTTCTCCAGCCTTTCTTGTTTGTTCGAATGTTAAGGCTGGTCTTGTTTTACTCTTACCTGATGGATCTCCAATCATTCCTGTAAAATCACCTATAACAAATACCACTTCATGTCCCATATCTTGAAATGTCTTTAATGCTCTTAACACAACTGTATGACCTAAATGTAAGTCTGGTCTTGATGGGTCTGCTCCCAATTTTATTGTAAGTTTTCTTCCACTTTTTAATTTTTGTTCTAATTCTTCTTGTGAAAATATATCCACAGCTTTTCTTTTTATTTTTTCTAATCCATTATTCATATTAATATTCTCCTTACTATCATCTTAGTTTTTTGATTATATTATATGAATTTTCGTAGAAGAACCCATCGATTATTGTTTTCATTTTAAACGATTGGGTCATAGCATCACCTCCTAAAAATTCAAAAAGACACATCTCCTTAAAGGACGACGTGTCGTGGTACCACCTTTATTTACAATTTAATAATTGCCTCATTTAAGCTTGTTCGTAGCTACACGTTAATTACTATAAGAAATGTAATTCGTAAATTTATATACTAGCAATTTCCACCATGTATTGCCTCTCTATAAGTTACTATAAATTACTACTTGGTTTCTTTTTAAAACATAATTAAATTCAATTGTATTACTATTATACCTGCTGTTATCAATATTTGCAAGTGTTATTTTATCATTTTATTTATATTATAGGGATTTTAAGGAACGTCCCCAAATCCCGAGGGACGTCTCAAATCCCTATATTTCTATAAGAACTTCTTTAGCTGTTCTACATTGTTTTCTTGGAATGTTACAAAATTATTTAATAGGTCTTTTACGTCTTTTGATGCTTGGTCTGCATCATTATTCATTAGTTTTCTTCCTTCTATTATTCCCATTGTTGTTCCTTCTATCATTATTTCTGCTATATGTGATGGGCTCTTGTCTGCCATCGTATTCATTTGTACTCCTGTCCATCCCATTATTGTATTCATAACGTTTTTGTCTTCTGGTATTTCTCCGTAGTTTTCGTATAATTTGTTTACTCTATCCATTACTTGTCCATATTGTGTATATTGAAAACTTAAGTTATCTTTTAATTTATTATCATCTAGTTTCTCTGCAACAAAAGATATTGAATCCATTCCCATTTTTGTGGCTTTATGAATTTCTTTTAATATTTTTAAATTTTTCTCTTCCATATTTTTACCTCCTTTGTTTATTGTTTCTATTTTTATTTGTTTTATACTTTATATTACCAATAAATATATTTAGAATACAAAATTTATTGTAATTTACATAACTTTTTAACTTTAAGCTCTGTTCCTAAAGTTCAAAAAAACAAAAACAGTGGTTAAAATATTATCCACTGTCTTTGCCTTTTGGTCTTACGCAAAGAAATTCTCTTTGTTCGCGTTTCTTCTTACACGTAATCGCTGAAAGAATATTTTGGTTTTCTCATAATTATCTTTTGAACAATTATTTAACGAACGCCTCTCAATTTTTTCAAAAGTATCTTCATCGCAAATTCCCTCTGTTATAGCTTTCTTAAGAATAATATCAATGATAGATTTACTTAAGCCATACATTATTGCGATATCTCCTTTCGTTTTACTGGTTTCTTTCGCAAAATATTCCGCTATCTGCTTAATTTTTTCATCAGATAACTGGCATATTACAAACTCATCACGCTTCTTCCGAAGCGTTCGATAATGTGCAATTGTGCTCTCTGCACTTCCGTCAGGAGCAAACCTTCTTTGATTTTGAATGGATTTTCTCTCTATCTGATTTACCATATAATCATTAATCAGATAGTGTGTTATTGCATAATCAATAAAATCCGTAACAGCCTTCTGATTTAGCTCATATTCCTTGGCTATTTCTGTTTTTGACTTGAAATTTGAACTTATATAAGCTTCTGCAATTTCAATTGCAAACTCTCCAAAATCTCTTTCAGAGAGCTCTAACTTTAATTGTCTAAATGACCGTGGCATATTATACCTCCTTATTAATTCTTTCAACTGTTTTCAATAGGTACTATTTTAACACATTTTATTAATTAAGTCTACATAATTTTAGCACTTTGTTATACATTCCTATTTAATATGTACTTTCCCGTAAATTCATCTTTTAACATATCCATGCTGATTCTGTCATAATACTTTCCATCAATAAATTCACATTTTCTTCTTCGACCACATTCTTTAAATCCACATTTTTTATAGCATGCTATTGCTCTTTCATTAAATTCTACAACATCTAATTTTATATTATTTAAATTCAAATAATTAAATCCATAATCCAAAATTAAATTAATTGCCTCTGTTCCATACCCCTTTTCTCTTTCTTCTACATTACCTATAAATATACCTAAAGTTCCTCTTCTACTTAAGTGATCTATACTTTCCAATCCTACTGTTCCTATTAATTTATCTTCGGCTAATGTTACAATGTCTAACGTTGCTTCATCATCCATAGCTTTTGTCAGATATTCCTTCTCTTTTTCTAAAGTCATTATTTTTCCACTCATGCCTACATAATCTGTAGTTCTAAAATCATTCAACCATTCTGCATACTTTTCTGCATCTTCTATATTTTTAGGTGCCAGATAGATATTTTTTCCAATTAATTTTTTATAATACATATTCATCACCTCTTAATATTTTTAAATATTTTGTTGTAAATTTTGTTAATTCATCTAAATATTTCTTATTTTTTCCTTTTTCTATAATTTCATTCGCAACTTTATATGCCATTTCGTATTCTTCTTTGCGTACTTCTTTTCTATCATATGCACTTTTTAATTCATCTTCATCTAATAAATGTATTCTTCCATCTGGTACTATTACTACATCTAAGTAAAGGTCATCTTCATATGGTATCCCATCATCTTCACCTATTTCTCTGGCAATATCAAAATACCATTCAGCTATATTGTCATTCTCATCAAACATTGTAGTAATGCAAAAATTTTTACCATCTGGATATATTTCTAGCCAGTTATAATCATTTGCTAAAATACATCTTTTTTCTACATCAATTCGCCATTCTTTTCTAACTCTTTTTATTGTTAACAAAGATATATTCCCTTTAAATTCATCATTATCTATTCTTAGATTTTTAAAATTACTTTCTAAAATATCCTTTGCCTTATTTCTACCATCAGCATATCTCTTTTTTAGAGTTATCCAATATCGTTGTACTATTCTATTATCTTCAATAACTTCATTTTCTAATTTACCACCATTTTTTATAATTGTTCTGGCTGATGCTACATTGTTTTTATTACAAGTCATTAACACATTTTCTATACCTAATTTTTTAGCTTCTTGAAGTGCTA
This sequence comes from uncultured Clostridium sp., assembly GCA_930990555.1. Lineage (GTDB taxonomy): Bacteria > Bacillota > Clostridia > TANB77 > CAG-508 > Merdicola. Next base: position 47,543 of record CAKNPW010000001.1, read on the forward strand.
ATGAAATCATTTTAGTACTATATCCTTTATTTCTTTCGGAAGGCCTTATAGAATCTCCAATATGTCCTCCAAATTCAAATAAATATTCATTTAAAGCACATCTTATTTGAATTATTCCTATCAATCTTTTATCTCGTTTTCTAAAAGCTAAATATAATACTGATGGCACTCTTCCTCTTGCTTTACTTTTTTCTTCAGAAAGATCGTCATTAATTTTTTGCATCCAAGTTTCAAATGTTTCTTCTCTTTCTAATCCTCCACCACCAGGTATTTCATTTTCATTATTCTGTATAAATTCTTGTTTAAATTCTCCTATTTGTTCTTTATATTCTTTTGATGGAAATATTAATTCTAATTCATCTTTCATTGTATATTTCCTCCTATAACTTAAATTTTTCCTGTATTATTTTTGCTGTTTCTTCTGCTGAAATATTTGTATTGTCTATCTTTATATAGTTCTCGTATTTTACTTCTCCGTCATAAGAATTTAATCTATGCTTATCTACAGATTTTATTAATTCCTTTTCACTAAATTCTAAATCTCTTTTAGTAGGTTTATTTTTTAGTCTATTTTCAGTTTTATTCCTTTTTAGTCTTTCTTCTAATGATGTTTCTAGTTCGACCACATAAAATTCACCATTTTCTTTATCATATATATCCTTTATTCGTTGTACCCAATCCCAATCTTCTTGTCTTTCGAAAGCCCACATTAATGTAAATATCATTCCTTTTAAATCACTTTTTGCAACCTCTTCGAAGATTGAAAATCTAAACAAATCTGTTAAACGTTCTCTTTGTTCTGACTTAAATTCGAAAAACTTTAATGGTAAATCTATCGTTTCGTGATTATGCATAAATTTTAACCCTGTCAATTTTGCAAGCTCCTGTCCAACTGTCATTTTGCCTACAGCTTGTGGCCCACATATTAATACAAACTTAGCCATAACTATTCCCCCTTTATCTTTCTAATCATTTTATAGTGAGTTTTTGTTTCATCATAAACTTCAAATCCAGTTTTTTCATATAATTTCTTAGCCGGATTTTCTTTAAATACTTGTAATACAGTATCTACATTACTTTTTTGTCTGGTACAAGTAGTCAAAATATTCATCTCTATATTCTACAAATTTTATGATATTTTTTATCTACAAATAACATTGCAACATGAGAATAATCTCTTATACAGACCATTCCAACTATTTTGTCTTCTGCTTTTGCAACAAAAATCTTAAAATTATTTTTTAGTTGCGCTAAAATACTATCATAATCAATAAACTTATAAAAATTAGTTACTCCTTCATCTGTATAATCTGGTACCTCAAATTCGTCAAAAACTCTTTTTACCAATTCTAACGTTTCCTTTAACTCCTCTTCTTTCATCTCTTCATATCTCATAATTTTTATCCCCTTTTATAAATATATCTCTATTTTAGAATATTATATCTTTTAATATATAAGAAAAAAAGCCTTACAAAGAAATCTTTAAGACTCCTTTGTAAGACTTGAATTATTTCTTATCTAATCTTACTTTAAGTGTAAGTAATTTTTTATTACTCTTTACCGCTCAAGTTTATACTCTTAGGTAAACTCTTAAAACATAGTTCTATTTTAGCACCTAATTTAAATTACGTCAACCAGTTCTTATGAATTTCTAATTTATTTTTTTTATCTATATGGTTAAGAAATTAAATTTAAACATCTTTATTTTTCAATTGGTTTCTCATTAAAAATAATCTTTTCTAAAAGTCTTGCAGCATCTCGTACACAATCATTACATTCTCTTAAGACTTTTCCGGTTCCTATTCCTTTTAATTCTTTACAAATAACTGTAGAATTTTGAGCTTTAAATTCCTGCATAATTTTTCTTATATCTTGATTCGTTTTTAGCCTCTGCTTATTCATCATTCCAAGAACAACACCTGCTCCAACTATTGCACCACAAGTTCCTTCTAGTGTTCCCATGCCAGTACCAAAAGCTTGGCATATATTAAACATAGTTTCTTCGTCAACACCTGCATAATCACAATAAGTACAAGCTACTGCTTGTGCACAATTATATCCCTTTTTCTTTTTATTAACTGCTTCTTCTATTCTTGACTCCATATTTTATCCTCCTTGCTAAATTTTTCTTAATTTTGCTACAAAAAAACCTTCTGTTTCTTTATTAGGCAATATTTTTATTGCTTTTTCTAATCCTAAACTTGTACCAAGTTTATCTCCTGGTATTGCGTTCTTTATATTTAAATCTATATCCAGCATTTTTAAACTTAAATTCTCCAATGCCCATTTTAAAATATGTTCGTTTTCTTCCAAATTTAAAGTACATGTAGAATATACCATTATTCCACCTGGCTTTAAGGCATTATACCCACTTTTTATAAGTTTTCTTTGTATTTTTGAAAGTTCTTTTACTGTTTTCATTGACCAATTTCGATATGTACCTGCTATTTCTGCAATAAATCTACCTTCTCCACTACATGGTGTGTCTAACAAAACTCTGTCAAAGGTTTCTGGATATTTCTCTCCTAATTTTTCGCCATAGCCATTTATTACTTCTACATTTGTTGCTCCTAGATTGTTTAAATTAAATTTTAAACGTTCACATCTTATCTTGTCCAATTCATTTGCAATAATATGTCCTGTATTATTCATCATTGCAGAGATTTGTGTTGTTTTACTTCCTGGAGCTGATGCCATATCCAATATTTGCTCATTTTCTTTTGCACCTAGCACTAGTGGTGGAATCATACTAGATAAACTTTGTAAATAAATATATCCCTTTTCGTAAATATCTAGCTTTTGAATATCTTTTTCAATTGCATTTTTTATTACTAAAGCATCATTTAAAAAATTCACTCTTTCAAACTTAATATTTATTTTTCTAAAATATCTCATTAGGTCTTGAATATTGTACTTTAATGTATTTACACGCAAAGTAGTATTTCTTTTTCCTGCCATTCCAGCTAAAATTTTATCTGCAACTAATGGTGAATGTAAACTATATAATTCTTCTATAAAATCTCTTGGTAATCTCTTCTTTACCTCCATTACTGAAAGCATTAAATTTCTCTCCTTTTTCTATTTTAACTTTTATACAAATTTCTTAGTAAGTTTATTTCTTTTGCATATCCTGTTAAATCATTTGGTGTTTCTAAATAAAATGGCAAATCTCTTAACACAGGGTGATTTATAATTTTTTCAAAATTTGTAATAGCTATTGTACCTTCTCCTATTTTTTGATGTCTATCTTTATGACTTCCTAATTCATTCATACTATCATTTAAATGTATTGCTTTTAAATATTTTAATCCTATAATTTTATCAAATTCATTTAATACTTTATCAATATCACTTACATCATATCCTGCATCATTTATATGGCAAGTATCAAGACAAACTCCTAATTTTTCTTTTAAACTTACTTTATCTATTATTGTTTTTATTTCTTCAAAACTTCTTCCTATCTCTGTTCCTTTACCTGCCATTGTCTCTAACAACACTGTAGTAGATTGTTTTTTTGTAAGTACTTCATTTAAAGCTTTAACAATATATTCTATACCTTGTTCTACTCCTTGTCCCACATGACTTCCTGGATGAAAATTGTACATATTCCCTGGAAGATATTCCATTCTTTCTAAGTCCTCTTTCATCATATTTTTAGCAAATTCACGAATATCTTCTTTGTCTGAACATAAATTCATTGTATATGGCGCATGTGCTAATATTTTAGAAAAATTATTTTTCTTCATAAGTTCTAATAAATTATTTATATCTTCTATGTTTAATTCTTTTATTTTTCCTCCCCTAGGATTTCTTGTAAAAAACTGAAACGTATTAGCATCAATTTTTAGTGCTTCCTTCCCCATATTTTCATATCCTTTAGATATTGATAAATGACAACCTATATTTAACATTCTTCCTCCTAGCATTAATTTTTATTAATAATTATGTGCCATTATTATACAAAAATTTATTTAATTTTGCAAAAAACTTGTATTATGCGAAATATGCTTATATAATGACATTGTAGCAAAACGGTTGATTAGCATATAAAGGATAGTTTCCTTTTGCTGGTCTTGTAGTTTTAGAAGGGAGGCAGTTCTTAATTTATTAAGAACTAAATGTTATGAAAATTTCTAACTCACCACCTAAAGAAATTGCTGTATCTAAGAATGGTTTTAAAGTTTATTCCCGGTATGGAATTAAGCTCGATAAACATGTTACATTAGATATGGTAAAAGAAGTTATTGAAGGCTCATATTTGTATCAGGATATGGAGCGAATCTCTTCACTCATCCCATATGAACTTTCTGGCAAAGGACATAAGAGAAGACTAATAGTAGCTCTTATAAAATATAAAGATTCCTACGAAGTTTCAAAAGCTTTCTGGAAACGGAATCTCAAATTTATAGGGCATACCAATAATTTATACCCTGTATATTTCTCAAGGGATTTCTACTGCAATATTGATCTTTCTTTTTTAAGAAAAGTTGTTAGGCAGGTAAATTTGGAATCAAAAATTGAAAAATGTCAGGTAAAATCAAAATCAGTTATTGGTTATGTTGACTTTGCCCCTTTGTCGTTTTACCAAGACATAGATGACCTTATGAAGGTCATTCGCCATGGCGAAAAGCATCCAGTTTATATGGCATTTTCTTCACCACAAGAAATCCGTTGTCTTTCTATAGACTTTGAAAGAAAGTCAGATGTAAATGGCATATTTTATATTATTACTAATATAAGATTTACCGGATTAGAGACTATGCCACGCCCTTGGGAATTAGATCCTGGAGATGACTTGTATTTACCAGCAATGAAGTTTTGGCAAAAACATGCATATTGTTTTATGCCTAAAAAAATTCGAAAGAATATAACTATAACTTCTTAAATTTTTCAAACCAAACGATAATAAGCGTACTGATTTTAATAATCAGTACGCTTATTATTGTTTTTACCTTTCTTCTTCACTTTTAATTTGAGTTTTATAATGTACATATCTTCCATATATATTATTTAGTTGTTCATATTCTTCTTGTGGGGCATTTCTTTTTTGCATTAACTTTAATATTTCTTGATAATCAGATATAAAAGATGTTTCTCCACTACCTATTACATATTCATAATTTGAAGCAAATCTTTCACTTTGTATAATATCTAAAATTTCTGGCATTGTTTTTCCTTCTGTTGGTATTTTTTTAGGAGGAATAGCCGAATTTTTACTTCTAATATATAAGCTTATTCTTTCTGGATCCATACCTTCTAAACATTCGGTAACAGCTAAATAAGATTCATCATGTCTATGTAAATCTGTTAATTTAGTATCTCCTTTACCATTATATACAAATATTGCAGTTTCATATCTTTGATGTATAGCTAGAGCACTTACTAAATCCCCGACAGCCATAACATGTAAATCTAATTGGTAACCATGTTCTTCTAATTCTTTTTCATCTACTCCTATTAAACCTTGTTGTAATGAAGGTGCCACTTCTATTAAAATATTATATCCTTTTTCCATTGCATAGTTTCTAATATTAGCAGCATGATCATATGAATCTATTCCTGTTAAAGCCCCAAAATGCGTTCTGTCTTTTTCTCTAATTTCGTCTGCATCAGATCTATACTTTTTATATAAATCTGGATTTATAACAACATATACTTGATTTTGTGGATTTATTAATTCTCTTAAACTAGTTTTTCCCGCACCTGTTTGAGATACTAATACAGCTGCAATCGGATTTTTTGAAGGTTCTTGCCTTGCAGAAAATGTAATAGTCATAGCTTTAAACAAAGTCAACAAATATTCTTTGTCTGTTTGTCTTGTTTCTAGCATTTGTTTCGCTAACGAATTACTAATATTGTCTGATATGTAAGGATTCACCCTTCTTTTAGCAAATTTTAATATTTCTTGTGGTGTATCTGGTAATTCATTTATAAAGTCTGGATTTAATTCGTGTAATAATTCATTTAATGTTTCTTCTGAAATCTCTCTTGTTTCATTATAGTCAATCATATTATTTCTTTCTTCTTTCCTTTTAATACTCTTTTTATAATATTTGAATTACCTTTACAAATTTCAACTTTAATTTTTTGTAATACTTCTATTTTTTGCTTTAGTAATTTATTAGCTTTTTGACTCTTATTTACTGCATACTCATTCATAACTGTTGCCAGTTCATTTTCTATAATTTCTATAGCAAGCTCTATATATTCTTCCCTCATTGAATGCTCCTCCTATAAATTTCCTTAAGTTGCTCAAATTGTTCCTTTGGTGCCTTTCTAGCTTCCATTTGTTTATATACTAATTCATATCTTTCTTTAAATTCTTTTTTTGTATTGTCATTATCTTCATCTCTAACAACTTTAAGGGTCTCTATTATATCACAAAATCTCTCAGAAGGAAATACTTGTGTTGGATTATATTCATTTGCCAAATTTCCACGTATATATACATTAATACTACTTATTCTTTTATCATTCATTATTTCTTCAACGTTTGGTATTAATGCTTCATATGATTCATCATGTCTTCCTACAGATGTTAATTTAGCAGTTTTTAATCCATGTATTATTTGTAGCTCATATCTTTCATGTACTGATAATAAGCTATTTAACTTACCAACAGCTAAGATATAAACAGAAATTTTATAATTATTTTTTACAAGTTCTTCTGCATCAACTCCTAATAATCCTTTGTTTTGGGATGGAGCTGATTCTTTTATAATATTATATTTATTTGCTATTGCATATTCGTATATATTATCCGCATGGTCATACGCATCTGGTCCAGTTAAAAATGGATATAATACTTGATACTCATTTGCAATATCTTTTGCATCATACCTAAAGTGTTTATATTTATCTGAATCAACAAAAATATAATTTTCGTCTTCTCTTAAAAGTTTTGCAGTTAAATTGCTTTTTCCACTACCTGTTTGTGCTGCAACTATTTTTATTTGAGGATTTTCTACTCTCTTTTTATTATAAAAAGTAATTGCCATAACAAAGAAAAAGGTTCTTAAATATTCTTCATCACTTAATAATTTTTCTTTCATTAATTTTTTGGTAGGTTCATCTACATTTTTAGAAAATTGAACTTCTTTAATTCTAGTTGCATATTTTAATAAATTTTCTGGTTTATCTGGCAACATTTCTATTATTTGGTTAGGTATTTGCTTTATTATTTTATCGTATACTTCTTTTAAAATTTCTCTTCTTTCCATATTAAAACTCCTTATTTAATATCTTTTTGACACTTTCTCTATTTCCTTTATATGCACTTTCTTGAAGTGCTATTAACTTATTAAGTTTTATTTCGTCTTCTTTAGTTTTTAAATTAAACATAGCATTTGCAATTTCTGCCATTATTATCTCTAACGAAACTTCTAGTTCTACATGTTCTTGCATTTTACAGCCTCCTTTTTATATACTTTACTATTTAAAATAGAATTTTCAATTGACATCTAAATACTAAAAGATGATGCTTTCGGAGGAGTTTTACCTTTTATTACATTGTGATAATAATCATAAGTTAAGACAGGTTTATCACTTATAATTTTTGCCTCTTCTGCCTCCAATACAAATACAGTATGTGTGCCACAATCTATTTCATTTATTATGTTTGCTTCTATATATGATGAAGTTGCTTTGGTAATTATCGGAATATTATTCTTTCCCATTATATGCTCTGTTCCATCCAATTTATCAAAGTCCTTACTACTTCTAAATCCAAATTTTCCGATTAATAACATATCTGCATCTTGTGATAACACAGATATATTCACTTTTTTAGCTTGCTTCATTGTTATATTCGTATTGTTCTCTTTATTAACTGTTACTAATAATTTTGGTTTTTTCTCTGCTGTGGCTTGTACAACAGTATTTACAACACATCCTGCAAAATGCTCTTCATATTTTGTAGTAATAATATATAGTCCATATGATAATTTAAAAAATGCTTCTTTTTGCATTACTCTCTTCCTCCTTCGAGATTTTTTGGTTCTCCTCGGGATTTGGGGACGTTCCTCAAAATCCCTATTATATTTTTATTTAACCCTTGTATATTCTTTGACATCTAGCTTTGCAGATAAAATATTTATCTTTTCAGCGTTTTTTATTATTGCTTCCTTATCACTTTTTGCTAAATGTTTTATCTGATACTCTAATTTAGAAGCCAGTTTTCTATCATCACTACTCCAAACTGCCTCTAATTTTTTAGCTTTATGCCTTTTGGTATATTTAGCACATTTTTCTCCTTGGGTAAAATGTTCATCCATTCTTCTTTCCAAATCAGTAGTAATCCCTGTATAAATTGAATCATCTTTACATCTTAACATATATGTATAATACATTTTAAAAACCTATCCTTCTTGCTTCATTTTTTGCTGTTAATTTTTCTGCATCTATATCATCTTCTGTTATAATCATTAAATTATCGTCATCATCAATATTTTCTACATTTCTAGAATGTTCAATTAAAATATCTTGATATATTTGATTTATATATCTTGCATTTCCAAAATCTTCAACTTTTTTTGATGTTTCAATTATACTTTCTACTTTTTTTAGTGCTTCATTTGTAATTTTTAAGTTGTTTTTCTCTACTAATTGTTTAAAAATATCTATTAATTCTTGACTTGTATAATCATCAAACTTTATCGTATATCCTATTCTAGATTTTAATCCAGGATTATATTTGATAAATTTTTCCATCTGCTTTTCATATCCTGCGAATATAACTATTAAATTATCTTTTTGATCTTCTAATACTTTCAATATTGTTGTCATACAATCACTTGCAAAAGAAGCATTAGAACCACTATCTACAATAGAATATGCTTCATCAATAAATAATACTCCACCAAAAGCTGATTTCAATACATTATATGTCTTACCTGCTGTTTGTCCAACATATTCTGCAATAAGATCTTTTGCTGATACTTCTACAAGTTTATTTTTCTTAGTGTAACCTAAATTATACAGGATATCACTAAAAAGCCTTGCCACAGTTGTTTTACCTGTACCTGGATTTCCTGTGAATACCATATGAAGATTAAATTTAGAAATATCAATATTTGCTCGTTTATTAAATTTTAATAAACTTACTAAATTATTAATTTGTTTTTTTATTTTGCCAAGACCAATCATTTCATTTAATTCTGATAAAATTTGAGGTAAATCTCTTGTATTATATAGATTAGGTATATCTTCTAACTCTAAAGTTCTATTCTTATTCTCATCAAATGTACTATTTTCATTTAATATTATCTTATTAAATAACACTTTAGCATATTCTGTATTTTTAAGTTCACTACTTCCATAGCTTAATTTTATATAATTATATATCTTCTCTTTTATTTCAGCAGTTAATTGCTCTGTTAAGCTTAATCTTTCTATAACTATATTATAAACCTCATCTATATCTAATTCATCTATGTTTAATTCTATATTAAATAGATTCTCTGATAAAATCGGATGTTTATCTAATATGCCTTTTATTACCTCTTTATTTCCATAAATCATTGTTACTATTCTAGAATTATTTTTTAATATTTTTTCTGCTAGTAAATTTAAAATAATATTTTGATCTTTATCTGATGCATAAATTATATTTTGAAAATCCATAATCCTTATTATTCCATATTTGTATGTAGTTTTTCCAGTACTATAATCAACATACATTTTATTTATTAAATTTTTGTCAGATATTATCTCGTTCATTGAATATTCATAATATTTTGTACTTTCTTTTAAATATACAAAATACCACATATATTCACCAATTAACTCTGAAATATTTGTAGCCATCTCCCTATCTTCTGTATACATTACAATATTAATAGGAACAAAAGGTGTCGCTGTTGTATAATTATAATTTAAAACATAATTAAATAATCTTTTTATCTTATTTTTAGTTTCTTTATTACAAGATAACTTTTCCACTTTATTTAAATATATTCTGTTAAAATACTTCCCTCTATTTGTTATCTTATCTTTATTTCTTCTTGACAAATATCTTTCTAGTTGTTTTATAACATCTACTTTTTTTACTTCAATTAGATATGTATAATATGCAGCCAATTTATATACATATTCATAACTTTGGTCTGTATTATCATCTATATTTTTTTCGAATTCTTCTATATCAAATGCTAGCTCATTATCATAATTTCCTAAATAATATTCATGTATTTTATTTATATAATATGTGCTATTTTCCAAATTAATTATGTTTAATACATTAAATTTAGCTTGTTTAGTTACTTCATTGTATTCTTTTAATTTGATAAATTCATTTTTTAATAATATTTCAACAAACATTAAAGTTACTGTGTCTATTTTATCAAATTTTATATCTATTGAATTATATAAAATTGGAGTTTTACCCTCATTTAAAAATATATTTAACAACTTCTTTGCATCTATTACAACTTTGTCTCTTTTTTGTGCACTTAATATTTCATACAAAAAATTTCTTACTAAGTATTTTATACAATATTGTAGCCCACATTTTTCACATTTTAGTTTCTTTTCTCCTATTTTGTCTATAAATACATTTCTTGCAATGTTTAAATTTATTCTATAGTTACAATTCATTAGAAATTCCAAATAATTATAATCTGATGGAATACAGCTTTTAATAATTGCATATTTTATTTGATTATTATTTGCTTCTGCTTCTGTCTGTTGATACATTTCTACTAAATTGAATTTTAAATACATTAACATGATCTTTAAAGTAGGTTTGTCTATGTTTTTATATAACTCAAATTCTTTACTATTTGCCAATTTTTCTAAATATTCGTCCATAAAATCACTCCTTAACTTTAAGATATATTTAAGAATTTATAATGTCAATATTTTTTTAATTTTTTTTAGTTTTGTATGGACTTTTTTTACGTTTTTGTGTATGATAATATCATATAAAATAGATAATATAAACAAGGGACATTTTAGGAGGGTTAAACATATGATAAAAAGAATTTTATTAATAATGCCAATAATAATTTTAAGTTTATTTTTCGTAAATATTGCACCTGCTTTTGCAGTAGATGATATAGACATGAATCTTACATCAAATGAAACATCTAATACTGTAGCTACAGCATCTACTTATCAGCCAACTACACCTGGAACTTATACTTCTACTTCTACATCTTCTAGCAGTATAGATATTTCTAATATTTTAAATATTTTATTAATTGTAATTGGAATATTACTTATTTTATTAAGTATTGCTATATTAATTAGATTAAAACATTAATTTTATTACCAATCTTTAGCTAGATTGGTTTATTTTTTTTGCATATTTTTAATTAAATTTCTAAAAATAATATTGAGGTATTTTTATTATTTGTGATTTTAATTAAACTTATGTTTATTATTACAAATGAAATCCTCAAACTTTAGCAGGAGGTAAATCATGGCTAATATAGCTAAAAAGATTTCTTTTATTATATTTTCTTCTGTAATAGTATTTTTTATAACTGGTAATTCTTTTGCTAATAATGACATGCTTCATAAAGCAGCAGAATCTACCAAAAATGGTGTTGGGCATACAGAAAATGTTATGCAGGATGCATCAAATGCTGTTCAAAATACTTCAAACTCAATAAAAGATATGTCTAGTAATGTTGTTACAAAAACTCAAGAGCAAACAAAAGATTTTGTAAATGGCGTTGGTAACGTTGCTACAGATATGAAAGATGGTGTATATAACGCCACTAGAACTGCTGGGACAGCAACCACTTCAGCTTTTTCTAATGGCACAGTTTGGTCTTGGATAATAGTTATAGCTGTTGTATTAGGAATTGCATTTCTTATATGGTATTTAGTTAAAAGAAATCATAATGAATAATTTTCACACAAGCGATAAGCTGTTACTATTTTGTAACAGCTTAATCTTTACTTTTTATATATTCATGTTATAATACAATTATTAATGTTTTTATAAATAGCAATGTATTAAATTATCATTTTTATACGTATTATAATCTATATATATTTATTAAGAGGAGTAATTTTATGAGTACAAAATTAATTGCAAAAAATCCTACAGCCAGGCATAATTATGAAATTTTAGATACTTACGAAACTGGAATTGTTCTTTCAGGTACAGAAATTAAATCTATAAGATTAGGTAAAGTAAATCTAAAAGATAGCTATGCTAGCATTTCCAATGGTGAGTGTTATGTATATAATTTACATATTAGTCCTTATGAGCATGGAAATATATATAATAAAGATCCTTTAAGACCCAAAAAATTATTATTGCATAAAAAAGAAATTTTAAAATTATATGGTTTATTAAAACAAAAAGGATATGCTTTAATCCCTTTAAATATTTATTTTAAAGGAAGTTTTGTAAAATTAGAACTTGGTTTAGGTAAAGGTAAAAAATTATATGATAAAAGAGAAGATTTAAAAAAGAAAGATGCTAAAAAACAAATTATGAAAAATTTACGCGAAAAAAATTTATAATATTTTTTAAAAGACATTACCTAATGGCAATGTCTTTTATTGTTATTTTTTACTAGAGTTATTTGTTGTTTTTGTAACTTACACACATTGTTTCTTTTTCGTTTCCTGTATTTACATTTGTGTTTGGCATAATATTTATAGCCTTTAGTTTACATTCTTGTACTGTTATATCATTGTATTTACAACTTCCAACTGAGCAATGAATTTTTTGATTACTTTCCATATCATTCTACCTCCCTAGTTTTATTATTTACGTTTAAATTCTTTTTATTCTTTTCTATTTTTTATCCTTGTAACTTCTGCAGATTTTTTTCATATATTATAATAAAAAATTTAAAAGGAGTTTAATTTTATGGATTATGAAATAATGATGAATAATAATTTAAAAATTGGTATGGAAGCTCCAGATTTTGATGCTGTTTCTACAATGGGAGACATTTCTCTTTCTAATTATAAAGGTAAATGGGTAGTATTTTTCTCACACCCAGGCGATTTTACACCTGTGTGTACAACCGAGATAATTGGTTTTGCTAAAGCTGATACATATTTTAAAAAAATCAATACAGAGCTTATTGGAATAAGTGTTGATGGTTTAAATTCTCATCTTGCTTGGCTTTATGATATTTATTTAAAAACAGGTCTTGTTGTAAATTTTCCTATAATTGCAGATCAAAATGGAGTTATCGCCAGAAAATATGGAATGATTTCTAATGATGTAAGTTCTACAGAAACTGTTAGAAATGTATTTATTATTGATGATAAAGGAATTATAAGAAGCATTTTTGTCTATCCTATGAATATAGGTAGATATATTCCAGAAATATTAAGAACTGTAACAGCATTACAATATGCTGATAAGAATAATTGTATGACACCTGCCAACTGGGTTCCAGGAAATCCTATGATTGTTCCACCTCCTAAAACATTTAATGCTTTACGTGAAAGGAATGAAAATATTAATAAAAATAAAAATGGTATGTCTTGGTATTTAAGTTTTAAAGATGTTAATAATACTCCAAAATTGGATAAATAGGGATTTAGGGACGTTCCTTTTTTCCCTATTTTTTCTTACATTCTTCTAAAAAAGCCTTAAAAATATTGTTCATATTTGCATCTTTTTTTAAGATAAATTTACTTGTTTAATTATATTAAAATATTTACAATATCACAAATATTTATATTATATTCTTTATTAATTTGAATTTTCTTTTTAATATAGTCAATATTTGTTACTTTCCCTTTAATTTTGCTATACTTTCCATTTTTATAAAATGTTATTTTAACATAACTTTCATTTTCAAGCTGATTAAATTTATTGTTTAGCTCATTTAAGGTATCTTCTGATAAATCTCTTTTTTCTTCGTATTCTATTTCTTTTTCTCTTAGTGCTTCTTGCAACCCCTTTAATGCATCAAATGGAAGAAATTGTTTTGCTCTTGTTACTTTATTCACCACTATTATGACCTCCTATTAATTTATTCCTCATTATTGTTGTTGCACCATCTTCTAAATCCATTCCTCTTATTATTGCATTTTTGCCCATTTTATTTTTTATACTACACATTGCAAGTTCTAGTTTTCTTTCTTCATCTATTTTTTTCTGGTCTGTAAATAAACTTAATTGTACACTTTCTGCTTCAATTACATTTGCAAAATTTACACCTATTCTTCTAATTGGAATATCTTTATCTGTAGTTTTATCATATATTTCTAAAAAAGCTTTTAAAAGTTCTGAATATATATTAGTACAATTCGTTAATTTTCTAGTTCCTCCAGTCGCTTTTATAGTGTTTTTTGAATAGCCTATATAAAGCCCAACAGTATCTGTTACTAAATTATTTTCTATGAGGCGCAAACTTCCTAGCTCCACCATTTCTTTTAATACTAGTCTTGCTTTTATAAATGAATAATCTTCAAATAAGACTTGACTATTAGTTATAGAATTTGTTTTAGGTTTATATGCTTTTATATCTGCAATAGTACAACTTTCTTTGCCCCAAGAATGGTCTATTAAATATTCTGCATTTACCCCAAATTCTTTATACAATCTTTTTTGTTCTGCATGTGCAATATCATACATATCTAAAATTCCCATTTTAGTTAATCTTCTTTCTATTCCTTTTCCTATTTGCCAAAAATCCGAAAGTGGTTTATGATGCCATAATTCTTTTTTATATTTTTCTTCATCTAAATATCCTATGTTATTTGGATTGTGCTTTGCTGTAATATCAAGTGCAATTTTAGCTAGATACATATTTGTTCCAATTCCGGCTGTAGCTGTTATTCCATAATTTTTAAATATATCTTTTATTATCTTTTTTGCAAGTTCCATTGGATTTAATTTATATAACCTTAGATATTTAGTAACATCCATAAAAGCTTCATCTATTGAGTATACATGTATATCTTCTTTTGAAAAATATTTTAGGTAAATAGCATATATATTTGCTGAATATTCTATATATTTCTTCATTCTTGGGGTTGCTACTATATATTTTATCGTTGGAGGAATTTCGAAAATTCTACATCTATTTTTTACTCCTAACATTTTCATTTTTGGAGATATTGCTAAACAAATTGTTCCTTTGCCTCTAGTAGGATCTGCTACTACCAAATTTGTATTAAATGGGTCTAAACCTCTTTCTACACACTCGACAGAAGCATAAAATGTTTTTAAATCTATACATAAGTAATATTTCTGCATCATTTTCACACTCCAAATTATAAGTATAAACTTATTATAGCATCATTTTTATCTGTTGTAAACGTTTGTTCGTATTTTGTGATTAAGAAATATTTACCATATTTGTTATAATTTGGTAATTAATATATTATCTATTTTTCATATGCAACAAAAAATAGGGATTTAAGGAACGTCCCCAAATCCCTATTCTATAGGAGTGTTCCCAAATCCCTACATTACTATTCAATTTATGCTTTATTGCTTGATCCAAATACATCTCTTATTTTATGAGCAACTGTTTCTTCTATTAAATCTCTTCCTTTACCCATATATTTTCTTGGGTCAAATACACTTGGACTTTCTACAAATGTTTCTCTTATTCCAGCTGTCATAGCTAATCTTAAGTCTGTATCTACATTTATTTTAGATACTCCAGATACACTTGCTTCATGTAATATTTCATCTGGAACTCCTTTGGCTCCTGGTAAGTCTGCTCCATATTTATTGCAAATTTCTACTAATTCAGGAATAACTGTTGAAGCACCATGTAATACTATTGGTGTGTTTGGTATTTTTTCTTTAATTTTTGCTAAAATATCAAATCTTAATTTTGCTTCACCTTTAAATTTATATGCTCCATGGCTTGTTCCAATTGCTATTGCTAAAGAATCGCATCCTGTTCTTTCTACAAATTCTTTTGCTTCGTCTGGATCTGTATACATAGCATCTTCTGCTGAAACATTAACATCATCTTCTATTCCTGCAAGCTTTCCAAGTTCAGCTTCTACTACTACACCATGTGCGTGTGCATAGTCTACAACTTCTTTTGTTAACTTTATATTTGTTTCAAAATCATATTTTGAACCATCAAACATAACTGATGTGTAACCGTTATCTACACACATTTTACATGTTTCAAAATCTGGACCATGGTCTAAATGTAATGCAACTGGAATATCATGTTCTTCTAAACCTGCTTCTATCATCTTCTTTAAATATGGTACTCTTGCATATTTTATAGCACTTGATGAAGTTTGTAATATGACTGGTGAATTTTCTTTAGCTGCTGCATCCATTATTGCTTGTACAAACTCCATATTATTAATATTAAATGCACCTATTGCAAATTTCTCCTTCATAGATTTTTCAAACATATCCTTTGTTGTTACAAATGGCATAAAAAATCACCTTCCTTAAATTCATTTTCTCCCTTATTTTATTTCTTATTCTTTAGAATGTCAAATAAAAAATTATATGATTAATTTCTTTTCTTATATTTTATTTTATTAAAAAAACTTAGTATAAAATTTTTAAGTTTAGTATGCCAATTCTGTTCTTCTTTAATTAGTGCTTTATTTTCGCTTGGTTTAATACTAGTAGTTTTCTTAAATATTTTTTCAGGATTGTATTTTTGTTTTAAGCTTTCTTTTTTTATATCGTTCTCTTTGTATATTGTAATAAGTTCCTGTTGCTCTTCTGATGTAGTCCAATACTTTAAATTCAAATATGAAATAAAAGCTAATGTATTTTTTGAAATTTGTGATGATATATTTTTAGCTGGATTTATATTAGCATTATAATCAGGAATTCTTTCTTTTTTTATGTATTCATAAACATTATTAGGTAATTTTTCTATATATTCATTACCAAGTAAATTTAAAAAACTATATACTTCATTATACATTATATTAAAATTATCTACCATCAAATTCTTCCCCTATTTTTTTTACTTTATCTTGAATCTTTGTTTTAATTTTTTGAACTATTTTTTTTATTTCTGAAAAGCCTAATTGTTTCTTTGATTCTTCTATTACTTCTGCCAACAACTTTTTAGAATTACTTTGATCTTTTTTATTTATACTATGTTTTGCATCTATATATCTTGAATTTTCTACATATTTAGCCATAGTATTGTCATTGGCATCAACTGTTATATATCCTTTTATATATTTAGGATTTAACCATAAACCATCTTTTTTTATAATAATATCATCTTTTTCTTCTTGTAAATCTTTTTTAGGTATTGCAATAATAGATATATCAACAAATTGATTTCCCATATAGTTTTTATAATTTCCACCAGTAGCAATCATTTGCATTAGCATACCTACATGATTTTCTGAAAATGTTATATTTTCTTCTAATTTCGAATAAATATCTGTATATTGGCTAGAATCTACGCCAGAAGATATATGACCTGTTAACATTAAGCCTGTTTCATTTATGCGTTCACCTACACCTTTTCCTCCTGTCCTATGTATTCCAATGGCTAATGTATCATCATTACATAAATCTAAAATTTGGCACATAATATCAGACTGTTGTGCTACATTTTCTTTTCTATTTAATTCTACTAATTGACAAATATCAAAAGCATTTATTTTTCCAGCTTTATATAATGGTTCTAATTTTTTCCCAAAGCGTTCACCATACACACTGCTTAAATATCGTAACCCTTCATCTTCAATTAGTTTCATATAACACTTTTTTTCTTCATCAAAATGATATAATTCTAAAAAACCATCAAACGCATTTTCTAGAAAACTTTCTTGTAATTTATTTTTATTTATAAAGTCTAGAAATGAATCTATATCGCCATTTTTATATGCCATACGAAATGCTGGTACCAATTGACCAGTTTCAGCAACAATATCTTCAATATATTTTGGGCTTTTTAGTTCTTGTTTTTTCATTACTTCTCCTTTGCAACTTATGTTATAATAATTCTATAACATATTTAACTTTTATTTTTACTTTTTATTATAATTTTACACTAATTTTTTTATTTATGCAAAAGTTTTTAATACATATAATATAATTAAATTTATTAGACTAAAAGCGCTATTCATTCTGATAGTGCTTTTAGTCTTTATTACCTGTCGCCATAATTTCCTTCATTGCGATATTTATGTATTTGTCTAACTTTTGGCTTTGTTTGACTATTTCATTATAGTCTTCATTGTCTAAAATCATTTGTTCAAGTTTCGCTCTATGCTTTTTTATTGCTAAAGTAACATCCATATCGCATCCCTCCTATATACAAATTATAGCATATAGTGTCGATATTTTTTGTCGAAACTTGTCGCCAAATTAAATTTTTTTTATTTTTTTCATGTTTAAGTTAATTTTTTTCAAATAGTGAAATTATAAATGTATCTCCACTAAATGGATGATAGTATTTTTCCTTATCTTTTATAACTGTAGTTCCGTCCATTTCGTTTATATAATCATACATATTAGTGTCTCCTGCATCTATTACCCAAATTCTACCTGTGTAATTTTCTATCTCTTCTAAATTGTTCACAACCTTCATTTGTGGTGCAAATGCTCCATATGCTTTTTCTACAGTCCAATTGTCTTTATTGTAAAAATATTGTTTATTCTCGTCAAAATTTATTGCAACAGAACTACTAGGTCCAATTGTTGTATAAACAAATATATCTTCTGGTTCAACTTCTGCTTGAATGTCCTCCATAGGCTTGCTATTTTCTTCTGAATATGATTTATTCCATAAAGTAATCCCATTCCATATTGTTAATCCAATTAAACCAATGATAACTATTATTTTTATTAGTCGACTTTTTTCAACAGATAATATATATGCAAAAGCAAATATAAATAATCCCAACATTGGTAACATATATCTTGGTATAAATACTGCTCTTATAAATGATATTAATAGTGTTACAAGTATTACAAGACCACAAGTTGTTAATGCTATTGTAACTGGTCTTATTTTTTTCTTATCTTCTAGATATAATTTATGTACTCTTAAAATCATATACACTACTATAAATAATCCAAATATAGCAGGCAATCCAGAATTTATACTATCTAAGAAGAAAAATTCTATAATTTGAGTTATAATATCTGGATAATTTACGCTAATCCAAAATCCTCCAGCAACTCTTGTTGATTGTAATAAAAATATTACTGCCCCTGGTAAGTAGCAAATAATTTGTATTGCACCATATATGAACCATCTTTTTAAAAGTTCTTTCTTTTCTCTTACAATAAAAAATAGTAGTAAGATATTTATAATTCCTATAGTAAATAATGCAAAATAATGTGTATATGCACTACATATGCTTGCTATTGCAAATATTATCCAGTCCTTTTTATTATTATTTTTATATGCTAAATATGCGTATACTGCTGTAATTGTTACAAATAACATGCTTAGGCTGTACATTCTTATTTGTGAACCATAATGCATTGTAACAGGCAATAACAATAATATTAAATTAAAATAAAAACTTACTTTATCACCAAATTCTTTTCGTATTTTTACAAATGAAAATATTGCTAACAAAACAATAGGAATTACAGAAAATATTCTTAGTGCTATAACACTAGTTCCACAAATTAAAGAATATATCTTTAATAATATGTAATATAAAATAGGATGTACATCATTTATTGTTGAAATAAATAAGTTTCCCCAAGGTTGTCTTGCAATTCCTACTGAATATGCTTCATCAAACCATAAGCTATTATTAAAACATAGTAAAAGAGGGGCTATTGCTATTAACACAATAAGCCCTATATTTATTTTATTTAAATGTTTCTCTATAAAATTTTTCATTGTCTTCTCCAATCTATTCTACATTAGTTTCAACTTGTATATTAGAACCATCACTTGTAACAAGTATATTTCCGTCTTCATCTGTTCTGTATACTTTTGCACCTATAGAATTTAGTTTGTCTATTGTTTCTTGATTTGGTAGATTATATGAATTATCTTTTCCTACTTGTATAATTGCGATAGATGGCATTACTTGATATATAAAGCTCTGTGTAGAAGATGTTTTTGACCCATGATGTCCCACTTTTAAAACATCAGCTGGTTGCCAATTTCTAGCTTCTTCCACTTCTGCCTCTGCATCGCCCATAAACAAGAAACTATTTCCGCCATATGTCATTCTAATAACAATAGAAGACAAATTCAAATTATCTTCCGTATCTTGTGTATCAGTTGCCATTATAGTACAATTTGCATCTGTTAAAGTGAATGTATTACCAACAACTGGTGTTGTAATTTGTAAGTTCTTATTTGTTATACTATTTAATACATCTTCAAATGTCTTAGTTGTAGTTTGCATTTTAGGCATGTAAATTGTGCCTATATCGAAATTGTCTATTACATCATCTAATCCACCAATATGATCTTCATGTGGATGAGTTCCAATTAGATAATCAATTCTAGTAATTCCTTTATTTTTTAAGAAATTTACTACATTTTCTCCCTCTTCGTTTGTTCCAGCATCAATTAACATTGTTTTATCTTTGTCCATAACTAAAATACTGTCTGCTTGTCCAACATCCAAATAATAAACTCTAAGATTTCCATTTGTTACTGCTTCGGTTTCTATTGTATTTGTTTGTTTTATTTCATTTACTACAATATCATTCTGGATTTGATTTCCTAATGCATTTCGTATAAAACTATCATAATCATGTGTTTCCCAATAAGATTTTCCTAATAGTAGTAAAACAATAAAAATTATAAGAGATACTAATCTACTAAGCCATGTTCTTATCTTATAACCTTTTGTCTTTCTTCCTAATTTAGATTTTTCCCAAAGGCTAAGATTTTCTTTATCGTTCTTTTTTTCCATAATATTTACTCCATTCTTTCTTTTGTTTTATTTCCATAACTTATTCATTTTATCTTTTATTCTATTTTCTACTTTTATCTGTTCTTCTAAATCTATTTCATATTTATCATTATTAAGTTTTAAAATCGTTCCTTCTTTTACCTCTTGTGGTAACTCATCTTTATTAACATTAAACATTTCTCCTGTATCTCTATTTTCTAAAACTGCTATATTACCTTCAAACCTATCAACTGTAAATTTATTTTCCATCTCTTCTAATTTATTTGTAAGCTCCCTCTGAAATTGTTCTATGTCAATTTCATTTTGCCCCCTACTAATATTATTTAATAGGTCTATATTCAAATAAATTTTCCTCCTTTTAATTAATTATTATTTTCCTTTCATTTGTTCTTTTATATAATTTACTTCTTCTTCCATATCTAATCTTACAAATAAAGGTTCACCTTTTTCTATTACTTTTGTATTATTAGGTATTTTATCGTATTTATATAAACTATCCCAAGTTTGTAAATTTTCATCTGTTAATCCTAATTGTTTAAATATATTATTGGAAGTATTTCCCATAAATGGACTTATTAATATTGCAATTTTTCTTAAGTTTTCACATAAATGATACATTACTGATTTTAATTTCTCTTGTTTTTCTTCTTTAGCAAGTAACCATGGTTCTGTTTCATCTATATATTTATTAGTTCTAGAAATTAAATTCCAAATTTCTTCCAATGCATCACATAAATGTAAATTTTCCATTTTTTCTTCTACAACTTTTATTTTAGAAATAGCATATTCTTCTAATTCTTTATCTGGATCATTTACTTGTCCATTATATTCTGAGAGCTCCCCACCAAAATATTTATTTACCATTCCTATTGTTCTATTTAATAAATTTCCTAAATCATTACATAAGTCATAATTAAATCTTTCTACAAAACCTTCTGGTGAAAATACAGCATCTTGTCCATATGGAAATTCTCTTAATAAGAAATATTTTGTAGCATCTAAACCATATCTATCTACTAACATTTCTGGGTATACTACATTTCCTTTAGATTTTGACATCTTTCCATCTTTCATTGTTATAAATCCATGTGCATATATTTTTTTAGGAAGTGGTAAATCTAGTGCCATTAAGAATATTGGCCAATATATTCCATGAAATCTTATTATATCTTTTCCAACAACTTGTAAATCTGCTGGCCAGTATTTTTTAAATAAAGTATCATCATCTGATTCATACCCTAATGCTGTAATATAGTTTGTTAATGCATCAAGCCATACATAAACAACATGTTTTGGATCACTTTTAACTTGAACTCCCCAATCAAATGTAGAACGAGTTACGCATAAATCTTCTAATCCTGGTTTTATGAAATTATTAAATAATTCATTTTTTCTGTATTCTGGTTCTATAAAATGAGGATTTTCTTCATAAAATTTGATTAATCTATCAGCATATTTCTTCATATTAAAAAAATATGCTTCTTCCTTCATTTTTCTTACATCTCTACCACAATCTGGGCATTTTCCATCTACTAATTGTGTTTCTGTAAAATATGTTTCACATGGTACACAATACCATCCTTCGTATTCACCTTTGTAGATGTCTCCTTGTTTTAAAAGTCTTTCGAATATTTCCTCTACAACTTTTGTATGACGTTCATCTGTTGTTCTTATAAAATCGTCATATTCTATATTCATTTTTTTCCATAAGCCTTTAGCATATTCTGCCATTCCATCTACATATTCTTGTGGAGTTTTATTTTGCTCTTGTGCAAGTGTTCCAATCTTTTGACCATGTTCATCTAGTCCTGTTAAAAAATAGGTATCATATCCACGTTTTTCTTTATATTTTTTCATTGTATTTGCAAATATAGTTGTATAAGTGTTACCAATATGAAATTTACCACTTGGGTAATAAATTGGTGTTGTTACGTAATATGTTTTTTTATCCATCTACATCATCTTCCTTCTATTTATTTTTAGCTTAATCTTTGTTCTATCAATTCTGCTATAGATTTAGCTTTTTCTGTTATGTACTCTTGATCTGTTCCTTCTATCATAACTCTTACTAGTGGCTCTGTTCCAGATGCTCTTATTAATACTCTTCCGTTTCCTTCAAATTCTTTTTCTACTGTTTCTATAGTATTTCTGATAACTGCATCTTTATCAAAATCATATTTTTTTTCATTAGAAACTTTAGCACCAACTAGTACTTGAGGATAAATCTTTATTATTTCTTCTAGTTTACTTGCCTTTTCTGCTTTTTCTAGCATTATAGATATAAACATTAATGATGTTAAAATTCCATCTCCTGTAGGATTATAATCTAAGAATATAATATGTCCAGATTGTTCTCCTCCTAAGTTGTATCCGCCTTTTTTCATTTCTTCTAATACATATCTATCTCCTACTTTTGTTCTAATAAAGTTAAGTTTGTTTTCTTTAGCATATATATCTAATCCTAAATTACTCATAACTGTTGCAACTAATGTATCTTTCTTTAATGTTCCTTTTTCTTTCATGTAACTAGAAACTATTGCCAATATTTTGTCACCGTCTATTACTTCTCCTTTTTCATCAACTAATAGACATCTATCTCCATCACCATCATAAGCAATACCTAAATCATAATCATTTTCTACAACATATTTTTGAAGCATTTCTAAGTGTGTTGAACCACAGTCTTTATTAATATTTATTCCATTTGGTGTATTATTTATAATTTTATGGTTTATTTTTAATTTAGAAAAAACTTTTTCTGCAACTTCATATGTTGCACCATTCGCTGTGTCTATTACTACTTTAAAATCATCTCTATTATATTTTTCTATGATTTCTTCAAAGTTCTTTCTAAAGAAATATACATATTCATCTACTAATTCTTCAGCATTTTCTGATATTCCAATTTTATCATTACAAGCTGTAAGTTCTTCTAATTTTCCAGAATCCATAACTTCTTCTATTTCTTCTTCTATGTCATCTGGTATTTTAGTTCCTTCATTACTAAAGTATTTTACCCCATTAAACTCATAAGTATTATGAGAAGCAGAAATTACAACACTTGCATCAGCCTTTAATTTTTTTGTTAAGTACGCTACTGCTGGTGTTGGCAAAACACCTAATTGTTTTACATTTGCTCCATAACTTAAAAATCCTGCTGTCATTGCACTCTCTATTAAAGTTCCTGAAATTCTAGTATCTCTGCCTATTAAAATTGTTGGACTATGGTCGGAATGTTTAGCCAAAACATATGCGCCTGCCTTTGCAACTTTATATACTAACTCTGGTGTTAGTTCTGTGTTTGCAATTCTTCTAATTCCATCTGTTCCAAAATATTTTCTCATTTTATCTTCCTCCTACAATTCATATAGGGATTTTGGGGACGTTCCTTAAAATCCCTATAAATTTTATTTAATCTATAATAGATATAATAGAAAAAACCGCTTTAAATTCTTACTTTTGCGTAGGGAAAAGAAACACCGTCCCCAAATCCCTACATTCTATCTGGCATTTCTATACCTAATAAACCTGTACCTATTTTTAATACATTTCCAACCATATATGTTAAACATAATCTTGCATTTTTTATTTTTTCATCATCTACAATTATCTTATTATCATTGTAAAAACTACTATATAATTTAGCAATATCAATTAAATAACGTGATAAAATTGATGGTTCATTTTTATCTACAGCTTGTTTTAAAATTTCTTCAAACATATAAATTTGTTTTACTAGTTCTATTCCATGTTCTTCTAATTCTGAAATATCAACTATTTTTTTATTCATTTTATACTTTTCTTTTTCTAATATACTTTTAGTTCTTACATACATATATTGAATATATGGACCTGTTTCCCCTTGAAAATTAAGCATAATGTCCCAATCAAAAACTTCGTCTTTAATAATATTATTAGATAGATCATTAAATATTACGGCTCCAATACCAACTTTTTTAACAATATCGTCTTTTCCTTCTATATTCGGATTCTTTTCTTCTATTATTGCTTTTGCTCTTGTTACTGCTTCTTTTAAAATATCTTCTAATTTTATTAAAGTTCCATCCCTGGTAGACATTTTACCAGTTTTTAACCTTACCATTCCATATGGTACATGAATTAAACCATTTGTATATTTTTCGTCCAAATCAAGGAATTTTGCGACTTCAAATACTTGTTTAAAATGTAGATTTTGTTCGTATGCAACTACATAAATACATTTGTCAAAATCATATGTTCTTGCTCTATACAAAATAGCTGCTAAATCACGAGTTGCATATGTAGTGGAACCATTTGATTTTGTCACCATTAGTGGTGGCATATTTTTATATTCTAAGTCTACTATTTCTGCTCCTTGTGATTCTACTAATTTATTATTTTTTCTTAAAATATCTACTACTTCTTGCATTTTGTCTGAATAAAAAGATTCTCCATTATTTGAATCAAAGTGCACATTAAGAATGTCATATATTCTTTGGAATTCTCTTAAGCTTAAATCTTTAAATTTTTGCCATATTTTCGTACAATATTCGTCTCCATCTTCTAATTTTTTAAAATTATTTCTACAATCATCTAATACAGATTCGTCTTCTTTACATAGTTCATTAATTCTTACATATATTTCTGTAAGTTTATCGATTGGATTTTCTTCTAAATTGTATTCATTTCCAAACCTTTTATAACCTTCTATTAATTTACCAAATTGTGTACCCCAATCGCCTAAATGATTTATTCCAATAGTATTATACCCAAGAAACTTATATATATTATACAAAGCTCTTCCTATTACAGTTGTTCTTAAATGACCAACGTGAAATGGTTTTGCAATATTAGGTGAAGAATATTCTACTATTATGTTTTTACCGTTTCCTAGATTTGATGAACCATATTTTTCTTTTTTACTTTCCATCTCATCTAATACATTTTCTATTAGCATTTCATTATTTATAAATATATTTAGAAAACCGTTTACTGCTTCTATTTTAGAAATATATTCATTTGGCATATCTATTTTTTCTTTTATTTCATTTGCAATTATTACTGGAGATTTTTTCATTTCTTTTGCAAGTTTAAAGCATGGAAGTGCATAATCTCCCATTTTAGTATCTTTTGGTATTTCTATAAATTCTTTTATATCTTCTTTTGTAAGATCCAATTTTTTACTAATTTCTTCTGCAATTTTGTCTTTAAAATCTATCATAAAATTCTCCTTATCCTATCCTATTTTCCGTGATTATTATATACTAAATATATGTATATTGCAACAAAAAAGCAGTAGATATTGTTTACTGCTTTTAATTAAATAATTTCTGCTTTTTTAACACATGTTTCGGCTTTTTCCAAAACTTCTTTCATTTTATTATATGCTTCATGTTTTAATTTTTCTATTCTTTCTAGTTTGTTATCTACAGACAAATCTGGATAAATTGGTTCTAAAACAACATGAGTTATCAAAGGTTTTGACTTTATATATTTATATATGCCTTGTGGCTTACGAGTAAGTATTACACTTGGAATAACTGGTACATTACTTTCTACTGCCATTGCAAATGCACCTTTTTTAAACTCTAACAATTCTTGATCATATAAACGTAATTCACCTTCTGGATATATATGAACAGTTTCACCTTCATTTAATAAATTTGCAATATTTTCATAAAATTTCTTTTTTTCTTCTACTTTTGTTGGTATTGGAATTCCTCTAAGTAATTTAACCAAAGCTCCAATCACAGGTATTTCGCAATTTGATTCTAATGTTATAAAATACGAATAATCTGGAAAATTAATAATTCCATTCATTATACAATCCAAATAATGTATATGATTAGAAATTGTTATCTTTCCGCCGGGAACCTTTCTTATATTTTCTTTACCTATTACTTTATAATTAAAGAATACTTTATCTACTATAATCACAATTGGTACTGCAACAATATAATAAAATATATTTGCAAAAAAGTTAAATATTTTATCTCTTAATATTTTCACTATTCCACTCCTTTATATAAATTATTTTTTTCAATATAAAAATAAACCTTTTTATTAAGCATTTTAGATAAAATTTCGCTATCTTTATTTTGAATAGCTCTTCTTACCTCTGTTGAACTATAGTTATACAAGTTATTTGCGTTAAATTCAAATATTTTATTTTTATTTTTTTCTAATAATTTATTTTCAGCTATTATATTATCTAGTTTTCTTCCTCTTTGGATAGCAATAATATTATTTTTTAAACATTTATCTGAATTTTTCCAACTTGGTAATTTTTCTAAATTATCTCCTCCTAGAATAAAATAGTTTTCGGATGAAGAAAACTTTTTATTTATTAATTCAAAAGCATCTACAGTCAATAACTTTTTTTTAGAATTTAATTCTATATCTAAAACATCTATTTTATCATTCTTTATACTTTTAAGCATATCAAATCTTTTCTTTTCATCTATTAAACCTGCTTTGTTATAATAATTACCAACTGGTACAAAATATACTTTATCTAAATTAAATTTTTCTGATATATTCTCTGCTAATCTTTCGTGAGCTATAGTTGGAGGATTAAAGCTTCCTCCAAAAAAGCCATATTTTTTCATTTAATATTGCATCCTTTCATTTTTAATATCTATTATCCTATAAATATTGTTAAGAATATTGCTAAAATTAAATATATAATTAATGTAAATTTATATAAAACTATTATTGCTAAATATTCATTTATAAATGCTTCTGGAAAGTAATACCATAAAGTTTTAGAACCTTCACCTGTGGCTTTTATATGAAATTTTGAAGAATAAATTTTAGCTCTTAGTATATGAAAATTATTACTTACAAAAGCTATATTTTTATTTATTTTTAATTCTTTTAGTTTTTCATTAGAAAACTTAAAGTTCTCTAATGTATTTTTAGATTTATCTTCTTTTATAATGTTTTTTGGCGGTATATTATGAGTAATTAAATATTTTTCCATTGCCTCTGCTTCAGTTATTGTTTCTTGTCTTACCTTTCCACCAGATACAATTATTTTGGGTTTGATTTTCTGTTTATTATATAGGTTTATTGCTAAATTTAATCTTTTTGTTAATGCTTTTGTTAATTGATTTCCATATACCAAATATCCACCTAAAACAACAATAGCATTATAGTTTTTTCTTTTAATTTTAAAGTTAACTGCTATGCTTGATATACAGAATATAATAAATGTTGTTGAAAAATATATTGATATATATCTTATAAAGCTCATTATTTTATTATCAAATATACGCGGAATTATAGTAATGATAAGAACCATAACTCCTAATGCAAATATTAAATATTTCCTTTTGAATATTTTTCTTTTCCTTACTATATCTGTTAGCATGCCTGATATACCACTATATATTAATAAAATTCCTATTACCAAAAATATATTTAAAAATATATTTTCCATAAGCATCACCTAATTCTATTCACTTGCTTTTTCTAAATCTTGGCTTAAATTATTAATTAAATATTTAAGTCCTGTAACTACAATATATGCCAAAATTAGAGCTGATACTAATATAATTATTCCCTGCTCACTTATACCACTTAAATGTAATAAATTTTTAAATAAAATTACTGCAAAGAAGAAACCAATTGCGGTAGTTGTACACAAGAATGTACTTATTCTATTAAATGGCCTACAAGCTTCTATTACTGCAAAAATACTTACTCCACCAATAATTAAGTACATTAGTGTTTCTGCCTCTTCTATGCCTAAGCCTAAACCTTCTCTAGAGAATGTTAATAAAACAATACTAATAATTATTGTTAGTGCATATGGTAATGCA
The DNA here is from genome assembly GCA_930990555.1 of uncultured Clostridium sp. Classification (GTDB taxonomy): domain Bacteria; phylum Bacillota; class Clostridia; order TANB77; family CAG-508; genus Merdicola. The sequence continues at coordinate 76,126 of CAKNPW010000001.1, forward strand.
TTTTTTATTACTGTTCTTAAGAAAGTTCCTTGTAATGGTTTTGAATTTTCTAAGAATGATAAGAAGAATGATGTATAACCTTCTATTACTAAATCTATTAATGTTATTTGTATTGGTATGAATGGAAATGCTGTATTTGTTACTATATTAAATAATGATAATAACATTGAATATATTGTTTTAATAAAGAATATTCTAGCAACATTTGTTATGTTGTTTACAACTCTTCTTCCTTCCATTAATACATCTTTAAGCACACTAAAATCTGAATTTAATAATACAATTTGTGAAACTTGTCTTGCAACATCTGAAGCTTCTGGTAATGTTATACTACAATCAGCTTGTTTTAATGCAACTACATCATTAACTCCGTCTCCAGTCATAGCTACTGAATGACCTTTTTCTTGAAGTGCTTTTACTATTAAACTTTTTTGATGTGGTAAAACCCTAGCAAAAACACTATATTTATCTACTAATTCTGGAATTTCATCATCTGAACTTATAGTTGATAGATCTATATATGAATCATAAGATTCTAATCCTGCTTTTCTTGCAATACTTGAAACTGTTAATGGATTATCTCCAGAAATTATTTTTATATCTACAGATTGTGTTTTAAAGAAACCTAACATTTCTTTTGCATTTTTTCTTAACGGATCATCTAATGTAATTGCTGCAACAATCTCTAGTTTTGGTAAATTTTCATCACTTACAAGTTCTTTAGAATAACCCACAAATAACATTCTTTTTCCTGCTTTTTGTGCTGATACTATTTCTTCTGGCATTTCCATATCACTTTTTTCTATTAAACGTTCTGGTGCTCCTAGTACTATAGAGCCCACTTTATCGAAGCTTATTGAACTCCATTTTCTTTCTGAAGAAAATGCCATTCTATCTGCTACTTCGAATTTATCTTCTCCTTTGTAATAATCTTTAAGAGCCATAAATGTAGCATTGTTATCAGTCATTTCATTTACAAATGCTGTCATCATAGTTTGCATATTATGTGGCATACATTTTTCGTTATATATTTTTACTTCATCGACTTTCATTTTACCTTCTGTAATTGTTCCTGTTTTGTCTAAACATAATGTATCTATATGTGCTAATGTTTCTACACTATATAAATCTTGAACTAATACTCTCTTTTTAGCAAGTTTTATTACACCTGTTGCTAATGATATTGTTATAAGAAGCATAAGTCCTTTTGGAAGCATTCCTAACAATGCTGCTGCAGTAGAAACAACTGAATTTGTTATATCTACATTTCTAAAGAAGTATGCTTGTACAAATAAAATGATTCCTACTGGAATTATTACAAAACTTGTAAAATTTGTAACTCTTTTCATTGAATTTACAAGTTCTGATTCCGCTCTCTTGTATTTTTTAGTTTCACTTGTAATTTGTGCTGCAAAGTTATCTTTTCCTACTTTTTCTACTTTTGAATAACATTTTCCACTAACTACATAACTTCCTGATAGTAATTTATCCCCTTTTTGTTTTAATATTGTGTCTGATTCCCCTGTAAGTAAAGATTCGTTAACTTCAACTTCTCCATCAATTACTTCCGAATCTGCACATATTTGTTTTCCTGCTTCTAGAATTATTACATCATCTAATACAATTTCATCTATGTTAATTTCTTTTTCTCTTCCATTTCTTACAACTGTAGCTTTTGATACTTTTAATACAGATAGTTTTTGTACTAAGTTTCTAGCATGAATTTCTTGTACGATTCCAATTATGATATTTACTATAATAATTAACATATACGCTAAGTTTGTATATGCCTTTACTGCTATTAATGCTATTGCTATTAATAGATTAAATAAGTTAAATAATGTACATACATTATCTCTAATTATCTCCCAATTGCTTCTGGTTTTATCGTCTTCTACTTTATTTATTTTTCCTTCTGCTATTCTTTCTTGTATTTGCTCTTCTGTTAAGCCTTTTAATTCTTCCTTGTCCAAAATTTACACTCCTTTTCTTTCGAATTTTTCTGTATTTTATCACACACTTTAATATATTACTATATTATTTGATAAAAAACAAATAGTTTAATAAAAAAGAATTTTTTTTATTTAATTTGTCAAAAAAATAGACACTTTTTTGTGTCTATTTTTTGTTGATAATTTACTTTTTATTCTCTAGCGAGTAATGTAAAACAAAGCTAACAACAGCAACAATGTAGTCACAGACGTAGAAGAGTTTCAAACCTCTAATGAGTAATGTAAAACATTTTAAGTCTACTTCTAATAGTGGCATTTAACAAGTTTCAAACCTCTAACGAGTAATGTAAAACAAATGAAGGTAAAGAAGTACAACAAGGAAATGACGAAGAAACGTTTCAAACCTCTATTGAGTAATGTAAAACAAATAGCTTTATTTGTCGGAAAATTTGCAGACTTTAAAGGGGTTCAAGCCTCTAATGAGTAATGTAAAACTATATAAATATATACAATATATAGCATTAAAAATAAAAAAAATCAATAAAAAAGTAAAAAAAGATGAAAAAAGTACGTCGACGTCAAAAAGTCAAATCGCTGAAACATGCTATAAATAAAGATTTTTTAAATATTTAAAAATAACGTAGATATCGACGTGCTTTTTTATTAAATTATTACTTTTTTACATTCAAAAACGCTATCAAAAAATATTCTTTGATAGCGTATCTATATAAAATAAAAGGGGAATTTAACGTATTTCACTTGCTAGTACTGACATTTCATAATCTAGCTTTCTCATTACTTTTGCGGCTTTCAATAACTTTTTAGAAGTCGCTTTGGTAACATTATTATTTTTATATTTCAACTCATGTTCTAAACTAGCCCAAAAGTCCATAGCCATTGTTCTTATCTGGATTTCAGCTTTTACATATACCTTACCCATATCAGTCTCTACAGGTACTTCTACAATTAAATGTAAACTTGAATATCCACTTTTTTTAGGGGATTGAATATAATCTTTTTCGTTCAATATTCGTATTTTGGGATTTTCCATTAATAATTCTCTTACTATATAAACATTTTCCTGAAAAGGGCAAATAATTCTAATTCCTGCAATATCATTTACCTTTTCTATAAGTTCATTATAGTTTAAATCATATTTTTTCTTCTTCATTTTATTTATAATACTTTTGGGACTTTTTATTCTGTATTTAACATGATCTATAAGATTTACTTCCTTGTACTTCACCTCCATATCTTCTATAATTTTTTTGATTTCTTCTATGCTAAGTGAGTATATTGACATTAATTTTTCATAAATGTCACTCTTTACTGTTAATTTTTCATTTTGTAATACTTCCTTTTTTGAATTGATAATATTATTTTCTAATTTATCGTCACTCCTTTCTTTCTTAGTATGTGTATATTCTACCTATAAATTATTTCCAAATTATTCCCGAATTGTGTTTTATTTGTAAATTAATTTAACATAGAAAAAAGCCTTAAATATTAAGGCTTTCTTGAATTTATTAAAACAATTTTAACGCAAAACTTATAAATTTTTGTTTAAAATAACTTTATTTAATTAAAAATTTTTTAACTTTCTTATAAAAATAAGACTTTCTATTATATCTATTATTGCATATGCAATCATTAATGAACCAATTAATGTTATAATTGCTCCGCTATTTAGTATAATATATATACCAAATATAATCATTAAAATTGCAAGCACTAAACAGAATATCCATATAGATGAATTAAATTTTTTTAAATTAAAAGATAAATATAATCGTGTAATACCACTATATATAATCCATGCTCCAACTATTATTCTTAATATTGCACCTATTGCATCTGTATAAATAATAGCAATTATTCCTGCAATACTTGCAATTAATCCACATAGCAAATCAAAATTAAAGTGTTCTCCTCTACCTCTTCCTTTAACGTAATTTACTAGTCTAGCAACACCTATTAATAGAAATAACAATCCTATTAAACAAGAAATTACTTTTACTGCTCCTTCGTGAAAAACACATAATATTACTCCAAATAGTCCAAAAATTATTGATACCAATATATTAGACATACCAGATTTTTTTAACAAATCTTTTATTTGGTCCATAATATTATTCCTCCATATTATCTATTTTTTCATCTCCATCATCATCTACTTTTACACCTTGTACATTTACAACAACTTTTTCTACTTTATTTCCTGTCATATTTTCTACTTCTTCTTTAACCTTAGCTTGAATATTTTTTGCAACTTCTCTTATGTTTACTCCATATCTTACAATAATGTTTATTTCTATTTTTACATTATCTCCATCTGCTTCTACCTTTATACCTCTTGACATTTGTTTTTTGCCACTTATTGCTTTTAAGCCTTCTGTAAAACCTCCAGCCATTTTTGCAACACCATCAATTTTAGAAACAGCCATACCAGCTATTGTTGCAACAACCTCATTTGCTACATTAATTTCTTGTTCTAAATTTTTTTCTTCGTCCATAAGAATTACCTCCTATATAAATATTATTTTCATATAAATTATTTCCATTATGTCTATTTATATAATAACTTAATTAAATTTATTTGTCAATCTGACCAAAATAGCATTTTTCTGCATATATATATTTACATAAAAATACACCTTTTAAATGTTAATATTTTCTAACATTTGAAGGTGTATTTAAATTTACTTTTATTTTCTATTTCTAAATAAGGATTTCAAGGAACGTCCCCAAATCCCTAAGGAATGTCCACATATCCTTAAATTCTTATTCTATTTCAATTGCTCCTGTGTATAGTCCATAGTACATTCCTTTTTTAGCTAATAATTCGTCGTGATTTCCTCTTTCTATAATGTTTCCATGGTCTAATACCATTATTAAGTCAGAGTTTTTAATTGTAGATAGTCTATGTGCTATAACAAAAACTGTTCTTCCTTTCATAAGTTTATCCATACCATCTTGAACAATCTTTTCTGTTCTTGTATCTATACTTGATGTTGCTTCATCTAGTATTAATACTGGTGGATTGTATAATGCTGCTCTTGCTATTGCTAAAAGCTGTCTTTGTCCTTGTGATAATCCTTCTCCATCACCAGAAATCATTGTATCATATGCATGTGGTAAATGTCTTATAAATCTATCTGCATTTGCTAATTTTGCTGCTGCAACTACTTCTTCGTCTGTTGCATCCATTTTACCATATTTAATGTTATCCTTAATTGTTCCTGTAAATAGATGTGTGTCTTGTAAAACCATTCCTAAAGATCTTCTTAAATCGTCTTTTTTCATTTTTTGAATATTAATTCCATCATATCTAATTTTACCTTCTTGTATATCATAAAAACGATTTATTAAGTTAGTTATTGTTGTTTTTCCTGCTCCTGTAGGTCCTACAAAAGAAACCTTCTGTCCTTCTTTTGCTTCTAGACTTATATCATGTAAAATTACTTTGTTAGGTACATATCCAAATGTAACATCCTCAAATTCTACATTACCACATAATTTTGTATATGTAACTGTTCCATCTCCATGTGGATGTTTCCAAGCCCAAAGTCCTGTTCTTTCTTTTGACTCTACTAATTTGCCATCTTCTTCTTTGGCATTTACTAATGTTACATAACCATTATCTTCTTCTGCTGGTTCATCAATTAATTTAAAGATTCTTTCAGCACCAGCTAAAGCCATTGTAACAAAGTTTAATTGTTGTGAAACTTGAGCAAGTGGGTTTGTAAATGCTTTTATATATTGTAAGAATGCTGCAATACTACCTATTGTTAATAGCCCATTAACAGCAAATATTCCTCCTACAACTGCAACTAATACATAACCTAAGTTTCCTATATTCATAATACAAGGCATCAATGTATTTGCATAAGTATTAGCCTTTGTACTACTTTCAAATAAAGCTTCATTTAATTTGTCAAATTTTTCTTTAGATCTATCTTCATAACAGAATACTTTAACAACTTTTTGACCATTCATCATTTCTTCTATATATCCGTCAACTTTACCAATGTTTTCTTGTTGTCCTATAAAATACTTTGAACTATTTTTAGCAAAAAATCTTGAAACTATAGTCATAATAACTACCATTACTAATACAATTCCAGTTAAATATAAATTTGTTGTAACCATTCCTATAAATACTGAAACCATAGAAACTATGGCAGAAAATACTTGTGGAATACTTTGACTTAATGCTTGCCTTAATGTATCAACATCGTTTGTATAAGTACTCATTGTTTCACCATGACTATGGCTATCAAAATATCCTATTGGTAATTTTTGCATATGTTCGAACATTTCTTTTCTAATTTTTCTTAAAGTCCCGTGTGTTATGTTAATCATTAATCTATTATATACATATGTACCAATAATACCAATAATGTAAATTAATCCCATCATTAATATTGCTTGTAATAATGATGCATAGTTTGGATTTTGATTTCCAATTAATGGTGTAATATATTCATCTATTAATGTTTGGATAAATTGTATTCCCACAACACTAGCTGCTGCGCTTATTATAATACTAATTAATACAACTACAAATTGACCTTTATAGTCGCTTAATGCATATTTTATTAATCTCATTAATGTATGTGCTCTTTTAGTCTTGTTTTTCATCGTCAGTATCATCTCCTCCCATTTGAGATTCATATACTTCTTGGTATATTTTATTTGTTTTTAATAATTCATCTGATGTTCCTATTCCATCTATTCTACCATTATCCATAACAATTATTTTATCTGCATCTATAATTGAACTTATTCTTTGAGCTATTATTATTTTTGTTGTATTAGGTATTTTTTCTCTAAATGCTTTTCTTATAAGTGCATCTGTTTTAGTATCTACAGCACTTGTAGAATCATCTAGAATTAATATTTTTGGTTTTTTTAGTAATGCTCTTGCTATACAAATTCTTTGTTTTTGACCACCTGATACGTTAGTTCCACCTTGGTCCAATACTGTTTGATATTTATCTGGTAATTCTTGTATAAAACTATCTGCTTGAGCTAATTTGCATGCTTCTACTAACTCTTCATCTGTAGCTTTTTCATTACCCCATCTTAAGTTCTCTGCTATAGTTCCAGAGAATAATACATTTTTTTGTAAAACCATAGCAACTCCATTTCTTAAAGTCTCTAAGTCATAGTCTCTAACATCTACTCCTCCAACTTTTACGAAACCAGATTTTACATCATATAATCTTGGAATTAAATTAACTAAAGATGTTTTTGAACTACCTGTTCCTCCAATAATTCCGATTACTTCACCAGCATTAATTTTTAAATTAATATCCTCAAGTGGAAGCATCTCATTTGCTTTTGCATCATCATATTGGAAGTCTACATCTATAAATTCTATACTTCCATCTTTTATTTCTTTAATTGTTTTTTCTTTATTTTTGATAGTTGGTTCTTCTGTTAAAACTTCAACTATTCTTTCTGCTGATGATTCTGAAATAATTATCATAACTAATACCATAGAAAGCATCATTAAACTTGATAATATTTGCCATGCATATGTAATTAAGCTTGATAATTGTCCTGTTTGCATTCCTCCTGTTACAATTGCCTTTGCTCCAAGCCATGACAATAATAAAATACAACCATATATTGCAATTTGCATAAGTGGACTATTGAATATTACTATTTTCTCAGCCTTTTTAAATAATCTATATACTAAAGAATTAACGTCCCCGAATTTTTTCTCTTCGAAATCTTCTGTTGCAAAAGATTTAACAACTCTTATTGCATTCAAATTTTCTCCAACAACTCTGTTTAATTCATCATATTTTTTAAATACTTTTTCAAAATATGGATGTGCTTTTATAGAAATAAAAGCTAATAATATTGCAAGTGGTATCATAGTTACTACATATACTATTGATAGTTCCTTATTGATAGAAAATGCCATAACTAATGCAAATACTATCATTACAGGACCTCTTACCAATGCTCTTATTATCATTTGAAAAGCCATTTGAACATTTGTAACATCTGTTGTTAGTCTTGTTACTAAACTGGATGTAGAAAATTTATCTATATTTGTAAAAGAATAATTTTGGATGTTATAAAACATTCCCTGTCTTAAATTTTTAGCAAATCCTGAAGATGCTACAGAAGCAAATCTTCCTGAAAGTACTCCAAATATTAAAGACATAATGGCTGAAATTACTAACATGATTCCTACTCTAACAATATAGTCTAAGTCATTATTTTGAATTCCTACGTCAATTATTCTTGCCATAAGGTATGGTATTACTACCTCCATTACAATTTCTAAAACTACCATAAATGGTGTTAGAATTGCATATTTTTTGTACTGCTTGATGTATTTTGCTAGTTCTTTTATCATTTTTATTTCTCCTTTCTTTTTTTAGCACATTTGCTATTGTACCATAAAATATAATTTATATCTAGCACAAATTTAAATTTTTTTAAATTTATGAACTTTAGGAACAGAACTTAAAGTTCATATTTTATGTAAAATTTATTTAGTTATAATCTATTTAATAATTTATTAATATATTTTTTTCTGCAAAGAAAAAAGCAGTGGTTAGCTCACTGCCTTAAACTCCCTAATTATTTTTTAAATATTCTATATATTCTTCTAGACATAACCCTAAATCTTTCATTTCTTTTGCATATTCTGGTCCTACATACCTCCAATGCCAAGGCTCATATTTTATCTTTGTTATCTCTTCCTTATCTGCTGGATATCTTAAAATGAACCCGTAATTTTCTGCATTTTCCATAAGCCATGTAAAAGCTTCTTCTTCTTCGAAAGCATAATTAACATCGTTAAAATCTACTGCTAACCCTAAGTTATGCTCACTTTTATATGGTTCTCCAATAGATCTTGCAGTTAATGTTTCTGCTTCTTCCATAGTCTTCCCTTGTTCTAAATACTCTTGTATGCTCTCCTCTATTAAATGCTTTTGTTTTTCTGGGTTTCTATATGTAGATTGTGCCCAAATATGATTTATTCCGACAGCATTCATATCTAACATCATTTGTACTAAGCTATCTATTGCCCTAGAATCAAATTGTCTAGCGTCATCAATATTGCTTAATGGTGGAATGTAATCTTTTGGCATTTCATTTTCATAATTTACTAGCATTAAACGCCAATCACTCAGTTTTCTTAGGCTTTCTTCTGAAGTAATATGTTCTGTACTAATACTATTATCAATAATATTAGAGTCGATAATCCCATTTAAAAGATTATTTTGTGTAACCATAGCATCAACTTCCTTACTTTCTCCTAGATGATTTAATATATACACTAATATTATACTAACTAACATGATAATTGATACTACAATTCTATATACAAATATTATTTTATTACTTCTTTTTTGCTGTAATTCCTTATTTTCCACCATTCTCACCTAAAGTTATTTTTTATTGGTTACCCAATAACTGTGGATGCGATATCACAGATTTCGACCACAGTTTAATTTATATAATTCCATGAATCAATACACATTTGTTTTAAATCTTTTTCAGCTGTCCAACCTAATTCATTTTTTGCTTTTGTAGGATCAGAATAGCAAGTATCTATATCTCCCGCTCTTCTAGGTGCTATTTTATATGGAACCTTCATTCCTGTGGCTTCTTCAAATGTTTTTACTATATCCAAAACACTATATCCTTTACCAGTTCCTAAATTATATATAAATAAGCCTTGTCCTTCCTTTTCTAATTTTTCTAATGCATTAATATGTCCTTTTGCTAAATCTACAACATGAATATAATCTCTTACTCCTGTTCCATCTGGAGTATCATAATCATTTCCAAAAATAGATAATTCTTTTAATGTACCATTTGCAACTCTTACAATATATGGCATTAAATTATTTGGAATTCCTTGTGGCTCTTCTCCTATTAATCCACTTTCATGAGCTCCAATTGGATTAAAATATCTTAAAATCACTATATCCCAAGTACTATCTGATTTATAAACATCCTTTAATATTTGTTCTATAAATAATTTACTTGTTCCATATGGATTTGTAGTCCCGCCTGTTTTACATTCTTCTGTAATAGGAACAACTTCTGGCTTTCCATATACAGTTGCAGAAGAGCTAAACACGAATTTTTTTACATTATTCTCTCTCATAACATCTAATAATGTTAATGCTCCAGAAACATTATTTGTATAATATTCAATTGGTTTTTGAACAGATTCTCCAACAGCTTTAAACCCCGCAAAATTCATTACTGCTTCAATACTATTTTCTTTAAATACCTTGTCCAATTTTTCTCTATCAAGGTAATTTAGTTCATAGAATTTAAAATCTTTTCCTGTAATTTTTCTAATAGCATCTAAAACTTCTGGTTTGCTATTAGAAAAATTATCTATTATAACAACATCTCTACCTGCATTTAATAATTCTACTACTGTATGGCTACCTATATAGCCTGCTCCACCTGTAACTAAAATTGACATATTACTTCCTCCATTTCAATCTGATTACTAGATATTTTTATTTTTCATTATAAATATCTTTGTAAATTTCATAATCTCTTAATATTTTTCTAACATAATTATTAGTCTCTCTAAAAGGTACATTTTCTATATCTGTTCCATCAGATGCAATAACATCTTCTTGTATCCATTTATCAACATTACCACTTCCCGCATTATAGGCTGTTAATGCAATTGGAATATTTTTATATGTTTCATATAAACTAGAAAAATATTTTGTTCCAAGCATTATATTTATTTCTGGCTCTTTTAAATCCTCACTATCATATTCTATTCCTAACTTGTTGGCAGTATCTTCTGCTGTTGCATCCATAAGTTGCATCAAACCTACTGCATTACTTTTAGAAACAACTTTTGGTTTAAAGTTACTTTCAGCTTTAATTATTGCATATACTAGTAATGAATCTATATTATTTTCTTCAGCATATTTTTCTACATATTCTGAATATTTCTGCGGATAAATTTGTCTTATTATTATTTTATGTACTTCAAACACCCCAAATGCTAAATATATTATAGCACATATAAATAGTAATATAACTATTATCTTTAGTAATTTATTTGTCATTTTTTACCGTATGATATATTTATCATACTCTCCTTTCTTTTAGATTTATTCGTATATACTCTGCTAATAACTTAAACTTTAACCATTAATTATTTTAGGTCATACCAATTATATGCTTCTGAAACATCTGCTTTTAATGGTACTTTTAATTTTATTGCATTTTCCATAGATGTCTTTAATAATTCTTTAACTTCTTCTTTTTCTTCTTCTTTTGCTTCTATTAAAAGTTCATCATGTATTTGCAATATCAATTTTGATTGCAATTTTTTTTCTTTTAATTTATTATATACATCTATCATCGCAATTTTCATTATATCTGCTGCTGTACCTTGTATTGGCGTATTCATAGCAGCTCTAGCACCAAATTGTCTAATATTAAAGTTTTTAGATTTTAGCTCTGGTATATATCTTCTCCTTTTAAATAAAGTTTCAACATACCCCTTTGCTTTCGCTTCTTCTACAATATCTGACATAAATTGTTTTATTCCACTATATTTTTCTAGATATTGATCAATATATTCTTTTGCTTTTTTCCTTGATACTCCAATTTGTTCTCCTAAACCAAAATCACTTATTCCATATACTATTCCAAAATTAACTGCTTTGGCATGAGTTCTTTGCTCTTTTGTAACCTCTTCTATTGGTACTTTAAATACACTTGCAGCAGCTTGCTTGTGTATATCTTCATTGTTATTAAAAGCTTGTATCATATGTTCATCATTTGAAATATGTGCAAGTACTCTTAACTCAATTTGTGAATAGTCTGCATCAATAAATAAATAACCTTCTTTAGGTTTAAATGCCTTCCTCAATTGCTTTCCAAGTTCTATTCTCGTTGGTATATTCTGAAGATTCGGTTCTGTAGAACTTATTCTACCAGTTGCAGTTATAGTTTGATGGAAATATGAATGTATTCTACCTGTTGCTGGATTTATATATGGCTTTAATCCTTCTACATAAGTTGAATTTAGTTTTGTTAAACTTCTATATTCTAATATTTTTTCTATTACTGGATGTTCTTTCTTTAATTTTTCTAACACATCCACATCTGTTGAATAACCTGTTTTAGTTTTCTTTATTACAGGTAATTCTAACTTTTCAAATAAAACCTCGCCTAACTGTTTTGTTGAATTTATATTAAATTCTGTTCCACTTAAACTATATATTTCTTGGGTTAATTGTTCTATATTTTGTTTTAATTTTACTCCAAATTCTTCTAATTCTTCTTTATCTATTTTTATCCCTTCATACTGCATTTCTGAAAGAACCTCTACTAAAGGCATCTCAATATTTTTAAACAAATCTGTTTCTTCTAATCTTTCTAATTCAACTGTAGTTTTTTCATATAATTTTCTTATCAGATAACAATATAGTGTATTTATATTTTTATCATATTCATTATTATCTGTATTTTCTTCAAATAGATTTAGCTGTTCTTGTTTTTTTACTCCTAATGAGCTTAAATACTCGTTCATATCAAAATCTAAATATTGATATGCTACATCCTGCATTTTATATTTCATATTTGATGGGTCTAAATCATATACTGCCACTTCTGCATCATAAATTATATTATGTGGTAAAATTCCAAGTTGTTTTAATAGAATATAATCTTCTGATGTTTTATAACCATATTTTTTTATTTCACTATTTTCAAAAATATCTTTTAATTCTTTGTTAGCTTCATTTTTAATTTTTACAAAATATGCTTTATTTTCTTCATTAATATAAAATGAAAATGTATCAAACTCTTTTTTTATAATATATTCAGGCTTATGTACTTCTTTTGTAGAAAAATGATAAAATAATTCTTTGTATTTTAAAATTATCTCTTTTGCTTTATTTATATTTATCTCTTCTATTTCATATTTTTCTGTAACTTTTTCTGGTTCAAAATCTTCTTCTGAAGCCAAATTAAATCTTTCTATATATCTGTTAAAATTTAATTCTTTAAATAATTTTAAAACTTCTTTTTTATCCCATTCTTCTACTTTAAAATCTTCTAAATTTTCCTCTATAGGGGCATTTACATTTATCGTTCCTAATTCTTTTGATAATAAGGCTAAATCTTTATTAGCTAGTATTCTTTCCCTCGTCTTGCCTTTAATATCTTCTGCTTGTCCTTCTTCTAGTAATTTATATAAATTATCTATGTTTTTGTATTCTTGAATAAGTTTTAGAGCTGTTTTTTCGCCTATTCCTGGAACTCCTGGTATATTATCTGATGTATCTCCTTGAAGTCCTTTTACTTCAATTAGTTGTTTTGGTTCTATATTGTAAATTTCTTCTACCTTAGCTTTATTAAAATCTTCAACCTCTGTTTTTCCCATTTTAGTTCTTGGTATTCTTATTGTTACTTTATCTGTTGCAAGTTGAAATGTATCTCTATCTCCTGATAAGATTGTTACATCTAAGCCTTGCTTTTCGCCAAATACAGATAGTGTACCTAATATGTCATCACCCTCATAGCCTTGTTTTTCGACAATATCTATATTCATGGCTTTTAAAATATCTTTTATTATAGGCATTTGACATGCTAATTCATCTGGCATACCTTTTCTATTTGCTTTATAGCCATCATACATCTCATGTCTTTTTGTAGGTCCTTTCATATCAAAAGCTACAACTAAATATTCTGGCTTAATATCTTCTAATATCTTAAACATTATAGCTAAAAAACCATAAACAGCATTTGTTGGTGTTCCATCTTTGGTTGCAAGCATTTTATTTCCCATGATCCCATAAAACGCTCTATTTAAAATGCTATTACCATCTATTAATACTAACTTTCCCAAAATAAACCTTCTTTCCTAATACATGTAACATTCTATTATTAATGTATTATTTACAATTCCATAACCATTTTCGTTTTCTTGAACAAGATATTCTACTAATAATTCTTTAGTTAAATTTATTGTTTTTAAGCTTTTATTTGTATAAAAATTTATTAGTCCATCTGCAGACCAATCACATCTTAACGCATTATATGTTAAGACTGACTTTCTAGAAATATTTTCGAAGTATGTTTTACTATCTTGACCTTTTACCGTATAAAGTGCTATATTCTCTATTTCTATATTGTTTTTAGCCTCATAATCTTCTATATATTCTTCTATATTTTGTACTTCTTGTTCTTCATATTTATTAACTAATTTATGTTGATATGTAATTATTATACAATTATATATACTGACAATTCCATAGATTACTAAAATTAATCCAAATATTTTTCTAAAAATTTCATCTTTATTTTCCATTATTAGACAAAGTAATATAAAACCTAACATACTTCCAATAGAATAATGTAATCTACCTGTATAAAAACTTGATAATGTTCCTAATGAAACTAAAAAACCACATATTATACTCAAAATAATTATACATATGGATTTTATTGCTAGAAATTCCTTACTTTTCGTTTTAATATCATACACTAACGTACAAATTAATATTAAACTTAAAAAAATATATAACAGATTTATTGGAAATAATCCAATATTTTCTTTTAAAATCGTAGTAAAATTGTTAAATATATATTTCATATTTGAAAATATATTAGTGATGCTACCTACTCTAGCTTGAACTTGTCCTGTTATGTTTCCAACAATATTTACTATCATCATGTTAATACATACAGCTATAAGTGCTATAATACCTGCAAATAAGATATTTATTATTATCATTTTAATATTTGTTTTTATGTCTTTTTTAGTACCATTAAGTTCTACCTTATTTTTTAATAAGCTTAAAACAAAAGTTGTTATAATAAGGAAACCTGCTGTTCCTTGATATGCTATAACTCCTACAATTGCTAATAATATTGCCAAAATAATGTCTTTATTACTTTTTTTATTTACTATTAAATTTGCTGAATAAATAAATAATAATAAGCTTAATGCCATTACAATTGATTCTACAAAATACATATCTTCTATATACATAAAATTAAATATAGTAAAAAATAAAGCAATTACTATAAATATTTCTTTCTTTAAACTTACTTCTTTATTTCTTAAAACTATATTTTTTAATTTTACAACGCATATACAAGATATTAGTAGTGCACCTAATAGTGTAGTTATTACATATACTTCTATTGGTATATTTAGCTTTGCAAATATCATAGTAATAATATACATTATAAGTCTACCGTCTTTTAAGGACCAATTTGTAGCATATGTTTCATATCCCACATTCATAATATTATATGTATCTGTTGAATAATGCATAGTAATCCAATTAATATACATTATAACTGCTAAAATAAATATTACAAAAAAGATTAACAAATCCTTTTGTCTTTTCTTCATATCATCACCTAAATTTTAAATATATGCTAAGAAGTATAGAATATCGTCCATTATTACAAAATTTCCTTCATATCCTAATTTTCTTTTTGCTGCATATTCATAAAATAACTCCCTATTTGGATATGCTTCTAAATAATTATCTGCAAAATTTCTTCCAGTATAAAAATTAATTGTTCCTATTGCAGACCACGTACATGCAACACCATCATATGTAAGGACAGATTCATTTTTTATTTCATCAAAATAACCATATTTTTTCATGTTTGATAATTTAAAATATCTAGCCTCTGTAACTTGAACATTATTTTCTCTTTCATATGTTTCTATGTATTCCTCTAATCCTTCACACTGTTCTTTTTCTAACCCGTTTACTTGTTTATGTTGATATAGTAAAGATATTGTATTTACTATTGTTATAAGATTATAAGCAATTAATGTTGTTATAATTAAATATTTAATAATAGTCTCTTTTTCAAAAATACTTGTTTTACAAAATAAATAAACAAATATTACTCCTATTAAAGCACCCACAGGCACATGAATTCTTCCTGTATCATAACTTGCAATACTAACAATGCACATTGCAAAAGTTATAAGAATAGTTAATACAAAAAGGAATATTATATTAAATACTACACCATTTTCCTTTGTTTGAACTTCATAAATTCCAGCCATAAGTGTAATAATTAATACAAAAATCATCATTAAATAATTTGGAAACAATCCACAATTTGCAATAAACATTGTATTAAATACCATTGTTCCAAAGTTTCTTAAAACATAAATAAAATTTTCTAGTAAATTTTGTATTCCATTTAATCTTTTTTGCATAGTTCCTGCAATTTGAGTTGCAATATCAATCTGTATTAAATTAGCCAAAAAAGAAATTATTGTTATTAAAATTATTACTCCAAAATCTTTTAGTATTTCCTTTATATTTTTCCCATTTTTTGCAATAGAAAATACTACACCATATAATGCAAATAAGCCTATTGTACCTTGATAGCAAAAAGTTGCTATTATAGCCAATAATCCTGCCTTAAGTGCATATAATTTCTTTTTATATATAATTTGTTTTACTGCTAATATATAAAGTAGCACACTACATGCCATTACTGTTGCTTCTACAAAATATAAATTTTCTACAAACATAAAGTTAAATATCGTACAATATGATATTAAAATCGCAATAACTTCCTGTAATTTTGTTTCTTTTTTGCAAAATTTCATTATCATATTTTTAAGAACTATAACTGCTATACATGATATTATTAAGCCTATAATTGTTAATGTAACTACATAAACTGTTATGGGAACATTTATTGTATTTGCAAGCATTCCTATTAAAAACATAAATATTCTTCCATCACTTAAAGAATTATTTATTGCATATTTTTCATATCCTATATTCATTATATTATATGTATCTGTTGCATAATGCATTGATACATAATTCCAAAAAACAACCCCTGTTATTACAAATAAAATAAAAAATAGTATTAAATTTTTTGTTTTTGATTTCATGCCTTCTCCTTTATTCTTTTGTAATTTTTATATAAAATTTTTTCCTTACAATCATATAATTTTTTTATGAAATATTCAAGTGCTATTTATAATCTTTTTATATATGAAAAGAAATGAAGGAAGGTTTCCCTTCCTTATGTTATTCTATCTAATCTTTTTAATACATAAATTTTCGATATTAACAACTTTAGTTGCTAAATCTTTATAAAAACCTGCCTCGTGAGAAACCAAGATAACAGTTCCCTTAAATTCTGTTAAAGCCTTTTGTAATTCTTCTTTTGTATCTGCATCTAAATGATTGGTAGGCTCATCCAATATTAATAAATTACAAGGTTTTAGTATTAATTTGCATAACTTAACCTTTGCTTGTTCCCCACCACTTAGTGTAGAAATAGGTTGCATAACATGTTCTCTTTTTATTCCACAATCAGCTAAATGTTTTCTAACTTGTTTTTGTGTTAATTTAGGAAATTCTCTGAAAATTATATTAAGTGGTATATCTTCTGGATTTTCCCATTTTAAATCTTGTTCATAATAGCCTATACTTTTAATAGTTTCTGAGAACTTAAAATTTCCAGAAATAGGTTTAATTTCTCCCATAATAGTTTTTAATAACGTTGATTTTCCAATTCCATTAAATCCTGTTATAACTAATTTTTCTTCATTTTGCACATCAAATTTCATTTTTGGAAGTAATGGATAATAATATCCTACTTCTAAATCATTTACTTCTAATATTACTTGTGCAGTACTTTGTATACAATTAAAATGAAAATGAGGTTTACTAGTAAAAGACGGTTTTTCTATTTTTTCCATCTTCTCTAATTTCTTTTCTCTACTTTTAGCCATCTGAGCAGTTGATGCCCTAACCTTATTTTTCGCAATGTAATCTTCTAGTCTTTTTATTTCTCTTTGTTGTGAATTATATTGTCTTATATAATCTTCCCTTAAAAATTCTTTTTGTTTTAAAAAACTAGAATATGTTCCTTTGTATTTTTTCATTTTATTAAATTCTATATCACAAATACAAGTTGTAACTTTCTCTAAAAAATCAAAATCATGTGATACAATTATAAATGCACCTTTAAAACTTTGTAAATATTCAGCAAGCCACTCTACATGTTCTTTATCTAAAAAGTTAGTTGGTTCATCTAGTACCAAGACTTCTGGTTTTTGTAAAAGTAATTTTGCTAAAATTACTTTTGCTCTTTGCCCACCACTTAAGTTTTTTAGGCAATTTTCCATTCCAAGGGCTGTTATTCCTAATCCACTTGCAACTTTTTGTATTGTGCTATCTATTGCATAAAAATTTCTTTCTTCTAATTCTTCCTGATATTTCGAAACTTTATTTAGTATAGTTTCATTATAATCTTCTGCCATTTTCTCATATAATTTATTTAATTCTTCTTCTAATTTATATAAGTCTTTAAATGCTGTTCTTAAATAATCAAAAATTGTTTGTTCCTCTTCTACTATTGCATATTGATCTAACTTTCCTATTGTAATACCATTTTGCCATCTTACAGTTCCTTTATCTGGTAAAATTTCTCCTAATAATATTTTTATTAGGGTACTTTTTCCTGCACCATTTTGACCTACAATTCCCATATGTTCACCTTTATATAGTTCAAAAGAAGAATCTTTATATAATAATTTGTCTCCAAATGAATGTGTTAAATTTTCTACTTCTAATAGTGCCATCTTTTCCTCCCCAAATTTCGGTCAATATGTAATTTATATCTCTGTAAAAGCATTTCTACTCCATAACTAAAGTGGAGTATGTACATCTATAGGCTTATATTTTCTATCTGTATATTGATAAATTACATAAAACCAATAATTACATATAGATTATACAAAGTTTTTTTAAGTTTATCAATTACTTAAATTATTTATTATCCTTTGTTTCACATTTTCTAAAATAAAAATATTGTTTTTATTTACAAAATATGGTATAATAAAAGTTGACCTATAAACATTTTTATCAAAGCAACGGGAAGAATTTTCCCTTTAAGGAGGTAATTTTATGAAAAAAGCATTATTAATTTACAACGATTTTAATCGGGAAACTCAAAAAACGTTAAACGATATAACCGAGCTCTTGGTTAATACTTTAAGAAAATTAGGTATTGAAGATTGTACTGTTGATACCTGTCAAATGACATGTAGTAAAGAAAAATCTGAGGAATATGATATAGTAGCTGGATATCATATCAAAACCGATACCGAGCTATATTTAAGTGACAAATTCCCTGGTAGATATGTTCATTTTTTTGACAGTCATCACAAGTTTGCCTTTGCGAACGTTACAAAACATGAAGAAATGGGCGGTTATATGATGTACACGATTTCTCCAATTACCGTGTAAATTAAAAACTTTTCCCCACAGAATCAATCTAATTGATTGACCCTGCGGGGTTTTTCTTGTTTTTAATCTGATTGTCTACTAGTATGTAATAATTTTACTAAATCAATTAAATTATTACACTTTTTCCACGCCATCGAAATTTTATTTTTAAAATTAACATATATAATTGCAACTAGTAATGATGCTAAAAATATAATAATTTGAATTGAATTATTTAATACATTATTACCAGATACATATTTATTAAAAATATCTATAAATGCTAAATGTAATATATAAATATGTGTTGAATATTTTCTTCCTATAATTGCCAGTATATTTTCATCTCTTACTTGTTTTACTTGAATTGCAAATAAAAATATAGCAATAGCTAAAAAAGTTGTACTAATATAAATATCTCCTATAGCGTCCATTTTTTTAATAGTTAATATATGTTCTTCTAATACTGTAGTTAGTACAAATATTGGTATTAAAATTGTTAACTTTTTTATTGAAAATTTTTTAATTAAATTTTCTTTATTTTTATATAGTAAATCTCCTATTAAAAAATATGGTAGACCTATAAATAAAAAGTTTCTCATATAAATTGGATCATAATCTTTGTTAAATAAGACTATTGCATATTCTCCAAATATAATATTTGTTACCAATAATACTGGTATTAAAAAGTACATCTTTTTTCGTATGTTCAACTTATCTGCAATATATGTAATAATTAGAACATATAAAAGTGCATTTAAGTACCATAAATGAAATGCAACTGGTGAACTATTAAAAATAAGAGATTTGAATATATCTTCTTTAGTAGGTAAATCTATCTTTCCATTTATCATTATTCCAAATATAAAATATAAACAGTTAGCTAATATTATAAGTATTAATACCTTTTTTATCTGTTTTAATGGTGATTTTGAAGTTTTATAATAAAAATAACCTGTTATCATAAAAAATATTGGTACTGCAATTCTACACAAAGGCGTTATAATATCACCAAGATTATCTTTATATGAAATATGAATACATATAACTAAAAATGCACATATTACTTTTAATACGTCTAAATTATTTAGTCTTTTACCTTTTCTTTCTTCCAATTCTATACCTCGTTTACTCATTTGTACTTTAATATATCATTTATTCTATATTCTTTAAACTATAAGCTTATAGTTTATATTCTAAACTCAAAAAACTATATACTCATTTGTATATAGTTTATATATTATTATATTATTTGGTACATCTTTTATAAGCTAACCCATTCTTCTGCCCATTCATTTGGTATCTTTAAATTTCCTTTTCCACAACCCATATCAATTTTAGGTTTATTTCTACCATGGTAATCGCTACCACCACTTTTAAAATACTTTCTTTTGTTACATAAATCTATTAGATATTTAATCTGTTCTTCTGCAAATATACTATGCATACATTCAATCCCATCAATGTCATACTTTTCTAGAATATCATCTATTAATTTGTACTTATCTTTTGCCCATTTGTATATAAACAAATGTGGTAAAAAAACTAACCCGCCACATTCTTTAATAACTTTAACAGCCTCTTCTGTAGTTGGATAATCTGGTGTTTTATCAATATACAATGGATAGTTTTCGTCTCCACAATATTTCTTAGAAAACACATCAAATTCACTCCATAAATCTTCTGGTAATTTAGCTTGATTTTCTGGATGTTTTTTTATTTCATTATATATTGTTACACTGCCCCAATCATTTTTCGGATTCCATTCTATTTCTTCCTTTTGGCTCATAATAAGACCCATTTTTAATGCTTTTTCGTATTGAATATTAAAATACTTTGTTTGTAATTTTTCTCTCGATTTATCTTTATAGAATTCTTTTGTCCATTCCTTCATTTTATTCGTATTTATTTGATAACCTAATACTTCAATTAAATTTTTTCCATAACTACATTTTATCTCGATTCCTGGAATTATTTTACCATGATAATATTCTTTTATATCTATTTTTTCTAATTCTTCATATCCATTACAATTATCATGGTCTGTGATTGAAATATAGTCTAAGTTCTTTTCTTCAGCTTTTTTTAATAAGTCTATTACAGAATCAGTTCCGTCTGAATTAGTAGAATGCATATGTAAATCAATCATCTCTATCTTCTCCTTCAATTTCTTTTTGAACTTTAAGCCCCATCCCTAAAGTTCATCTTTCTCTTTTTTCCAAAACATCCATCTTTTATGTTTTATCTTTTTATATTTTTCTTTATCAGGATAGTAAATATATTCTCCAGTTTCTGCATCTACTAAACATCTTAAAAGTGGAAAATCTTCATAAACTAAATCACCATCCCAATCTGTTACTTCATCATATTTTCTATCATAATCACTTCCAGCTGTATCACCACCTAGAACTTGTATTTGCCAATACTTTTTATTATTTAATTCTATTAGATCTATTTTAGTTTTTTTAAAGCCAAGATATGTATAACGATATTTTTTTGCTCTACAAAAATCAGATTTAAGATTAATATTTCTAGTTGCTATTTCATATGCAGTTCCTTTTGATATCGGAAAACCATAATTTTCATCAGCATCTTCTCCCCAGTAAAAATCTCCATCTTCCACATAATCGTCTATATCTTCTTCATCGTCCCTATCTCCAAAAAATAGGCAATAAACTTGATATGTAGCACTATTTTTAAAACGATCTTTTATTTTATCTTTCAAACTTTTCTTTGGTTCTTCAGTGTCTTCTTCTAACTCATCTTCTACATCGTCTAAATTATATATATCTTTATAAAATGAATTTTCTATATCCTCTTGTGTAATATTGCCCAGATTTAATATAGAATCATTTTTACGTTTATTTTCCATCTTTATTCTCACTTTCATTATTTTTATTTGTTGAATATAACTCTTCTAACTCTTTAAATTCTTCGTAAAGTTCAGAATTCTTTTCAATCTCTTCCCATTCTTTTTTATATTTTTTCATATTTTCTTCATGATTTTTATATGTTTTAGAAAAATTATTATATATATCTTCCATATAATTTAGTTCTTCTATATATGTTGTTTTAGGCATAGAACTACTTACATTCCATGTTTTAAAGATTTCATAATAATAAGGATATGCTTCTTTTACTAAACTTCTTAATTTATAGAAATCATCTGTATCATATTTTACATTAACAAAATCTAACATTTCTTTAAATAGTTTTACAAATTTTTCTTTTTCTAAATTATATAAATCTTCATACGTTTCTCCTTCTTTTAACTCAAAATCCCTATAAAAATTTGCAAAATGCTTATAATCTCCAGCTGGATAATTTAATTCGTAGTATAAATCCTCTAAACACATAATATTTTCTACTTCGTCTGTAGCTATTACCTCTTCATAATCTGCTTCTACTTCTCTATCTATTGAGCCATATTTTACCTGGTTTAAAGTTTCCATTAAACTATCATGATAATAGTGGTAACAAGTATTTATTTCTTCTATCCATTTTTCAAAATTCCAATTCTCATCATATTTTTTATTTTTATATTCCATCATTTCTTTAAAAACAGATATCAATTTTTGTATTTTTTCGTCTTTTAATTTTTCGTAGCCTTTTTCTTTTAGTTCTTCTTCAATTTCTTCATATTGATTCAATTCACTTACTATTCGGTTATATTCTCTAACACAGCTTTCCAAAAATTCTTCTGGTGTATGGTATAATGGATCATCTTCATAATCTATTTCCCATTCCAAGAAAAATCTCATAAGGTATTTAACTGATTGAAATGTTGCTGATTGACGTTCAAATGCATATTCTATATCATAAAGATAATCTCTTCCTTTGCTCTTTTTTGGAAGTTTTATATTTTTCTTTTTTATTATTTCTTCAACTAATTTTAAAGAAATATCTACAAGCTTTTCATATACAGCATCATATTTTTTTGAATCTAAATCTTTTTGAAAATCTTCTAATTTTATTTTTTCTTTCATATATGCTTTCCCCTCTATTTAATATATTTTAAATTATATCATATTAAATAATAATTGCCATACCTGTAGGCATAAAAATCCTGTAAATGTTAACCTGTATTCTATCTCATAATTATAATTATTTAAAATAATTAATGTACATCAAAAAATTTAATTTTGTTTAGTGAGGCTATAATTTGATAAAATCAATAAAAAGTGTAAGTTTGTATAGATTCCTTACACTTTTTATTAATATCTCATACCCCTATTCTTTTATATCTTTCTACACAGTCACTTATTAAAGTTCCTATTGCTATATAAGAAAATGGTAATACACATATAGCAGTCCTCATCCATTCTGAATTTGTTCCTATAAATGTTGTAACTAAAATCAAAGCATTAAACCCAAACAATCCCAAGTTTATCCAATTTGGCTTCTTGTATTTTATCCATCTATATATAGCTAAAACTCCTTCTATTAAAATAATATAATATACAGTAGAAATTTTCAAGAAGCTAAAGCTTTGTATAATATTAAGTCCTAAGTTAGTTGTTTCATCTTCTATAACTGGAGTATAGTATGAGGTAAATCCATATACTGATTCTCTATTTACTGTTTTTAGTATATAAGCTATATATTGAGGTATACTTGCACTTTTAGATTTTTTAACTAATTCTTGCGTTTTTTTGTTACCATATTTTTCCAGTACTCCTATTGTTGTATCCCACATTTCATTATTATTTTTTAATTTTTCGCTTTCTACATCTTTTATAAACTGTTCATCACCGCTATTTTTATAAAAGCCTTGATCTATGCATATACACAAATCTTGTCTAACACTTACTTTCGTTATTGAAAATATTTCATGTTGATTGTAAAAAACAATTGCATAACCTAAAGTTATTACTATTGTAACAAGCGAAACTAAAATACATTTTAAATCGTTTTTTCTATGTTCTTTATCAAGTATCATTTTTACAAAGAAAAATGCAAATAATACTGCCATATATCCTATAAATGATGGTCTTAAGAAAGTCATTAGAAAAATCAATATAGCTGATAATATACCATATTTTAAGTTGGATTTTTTTATATAACTAATAATAAAATAACAGAAAAACACAGTAGTTGACAATGCTAATGACTCTGTTAATATTGCATTATTCCAACCAATTATTGCTAAATTAACTCCATATAAAAATGTTACAATTATCGACAAAAACTCCCAATTTATCAATAATTTTAATGTTTTATATAAATAAATAATTGAAATGAAGCATACAATTATTTGTGCAATGCACAAGAAGTTTCCCCATAGCACATCTCCACAAATTAATTTAAATACTTTTATTATAATTGGATAAATTGGTACTCGTCCTTGTAGCTCTCCCTTTAATATTTGCTCTTTAGTATATTCTGTTTCGTAATCTACTGTATCATTAGTTTTAGTATATGGTTCACATTGCTGATAAAATATCATTTGAATAACAAATATTATAAATAGTGTTGGTAATATTAATGATTTTTTATTTTTATATAAATAATAACTTGCTATGCAAAACATTATTGATAATATTTCTATTACTACACAAGATATTAGAAGTCTTGCTACTGAAAGAATATTCATTCTTGTATTACTTGTAACAATATACTTATATAAATCATCTTTAAAAGAATATAAATCTATCTGTTTCTCTGTATCTCCATCCTTTATTTTTATTACTCCACTATTTTGGTTTTTATCAAATACAACAATTATATTTTTCGCTTTTTTAAAAGATATAACAGCTGGTGATTTTCTTTGTTCATCATTTAATGGCATTTCCGTATTATCTATAAAAATCTTTTTTATTGGAAGCAATGTTCCATCATCTTGATTTATATAAGAAATTTCTATTGATGACTCTGTAAAACTTTTTGTAAAAAAATTAAAATTAATTCCAATTACGAAAATCATTAAAAAAGTAGCGATTACACATATTTTTATATAAGTCTTTTTTTCAATATTTTTATAATCTATTTTCTTATAAAATAAATAAGAAATAAAATATAGTATGCATATAAAAAATATACCTATCATTAGTATTATACTTGTAGAAAAATCCCATATTCTATTAATTAAATATGTAAAATAAATTGCTATAAAAAGTGGCAATATAATAAAAATTGCTTTTTTCATTTTAAGTAATGTACTCATTTTTTCCCCTCTTATTTTGTTATTTTTTCTATTGATTCTATTAAATATTTTTGCTTTTTAAATATCAAATCTATTAAAATAGACAAATATTTTATCATAATTGTTAATATTGCAAATATTCCAAAAAATGCAAATGATAATAATAACATTGTAGTTGTCCAACCTGCTATTGGCTGTCCACATAAAAATACAACTATTGTATAAATTCCTGTTATTATTGCTACTATCATCATAAATAAAGACATGAAAATTGCAACTTTATATGAAACATCTGTAAATAATATTATAGAATCTATAGCTAATCCTATTCTTGTGTCTTTTATTTCTTTGTTAAGCTTAGTATTAAAATCTTTAACTACATCATATTTAATAACATTTAATTTCAAGCCACAATTGGCATAAATAGCTTTACGATACGGTATAGTTTTATTCATTGCTTTTACCCTGTTTATAGCTCTTCTGGATAAAATTCTAAAACTTTCTGTATGAATTTGATACATACTATTAGAATTTTTATTATATAATTTGTAAAAAATTCTTGATGTTAAACGTTCTTTCTTATTTGCTTTTGCACTTACTATATCAAATCCTTTTAAAGATTCTTGATAAACTTTAATAATAGTATCTAAATCATAATCAATATTAATATTGTCAAACTCGTATACAAAATCTCCAATAGCCAAATCTACACCTGCATTCATAGAGAGTTCTATTCCCTGATAATAACTCATATTTATTATGCTAACAATGGTTCCATTTATATTATCTGCTACTTTTTTTATTTCTTTCACACTATCATCTATTGAACTATCATTAACACAGATGATTTCATATTTTTCAAAGTTACTATTTAATTTTTCATTTATTTTTTCTAAAAAATTACCTATTTCTTTTTCATTATTATGTACATATACTACTGCAGATATAAAATTTTTTTCTTTATTACTAATCATTATTTTAACACCTCATCTAAATCAAATACTGTATTTATTTTTCCAGATAATACACTTATAAAAGTTGGATTTGTTGAAAATTGTTTTATAACTGTTGGTCTGGAGTCATCTATTTCAGATGCTTTTAATATTGGTTTCATAGAATACAAAGAACCTTCATATTTAAATTCATATTCATCTTTTAAATATTTTTTTGCCAGATTAGACATATAACTCCATGCTGATTTAGGTTTTGCTGGACACTCGTTACAATTTCCTAGTTTTTCCTTAGTACAATAGCCATTACTGTTTTTTTGACATTCAAATGTTGGTAATGTATCATAACTTGTTACATGTGGCGTAAATGTTACTGAAGTTAATGAATGATATCCCGTTTTCCCAAATGGCATTATTGAAAAGAATGGACCATCCATAACAGTAATTCCTATATTTTTTAAATTTTCACTTACACTACATAATATAATTTCACATAACTCATATTTTATCTT
This sequence comes from uncultured Clostridium sp., assembly GCA_930990555.1. Taxonomy (GTDB): domain Bacteria; phylum Bacillota; class Clostridia; order TANB77; family CAG-508; genus Merdicola. Next base: position 102,943 of record CAKNPW010000001.1, read on the forward strand.
AAATGGTTCATATCCTAACATATTCAATATTTGGTTTACTGAAGCATAAGTAGCATTTAAAACAAAGTTGCTTTCATATTCTTCACCATTAGATAATACTATTTCATACATATCTTTTTTCTTATTAATTTTTTTAATATTACTATTAAATTTTATTTCAATATTTTCATATTTTGCAATTTCGTTTAAAAAATAATCTCTTAAAATATGTGCATCATAAGTATATTCCCTTGTTAAAAAGCAACCATCACAAAGACCTTCTTTAAAATATTTTTGTATTGGTAAATCTTCGCATTTAATTTTAGCATTTTTACAAAACTTCTTAAATTGCTCTGCATTTGTCCACGAAAAATTTGTAGATGTTGCATAAATTTGATCAAATTCTATTAATTCTGAGAAACTATAATCCTTATGAAATCTTTCAAAATATCCAGCAGATTTTATAGCTGTAGAATAAGACCTTGGATAATGATATCCCATATGAACACGAGCTTGGTTTATATATGTAGCTCTTTTAAAAGCTTCATCTTCCTTTTCTAAAACGATTACATGTTCTCCCTTTTTTCCACAAAATAGTGCTGCATATAATCCGTAAATTCCTGCTCCAATTATTATCTTGTCATATTTCATTTTTTGCTCCCTTCTGACTTTACATCATATTTATGAAATAAATTTTTAAATAGTATTTTTAATAATTCACTATTTCCTTTAAAAAAGCTTATTTTTGTTGGTGTTTTTCCCTTTTTAGGATATTCCCTTTTAACTGGTATTTCGCAAGTTTTTAAGTGTAACCTATCAGCTTTTACAGATAAATATGCTAATAGTTCGTATGTCATAAAAATATCTCTTAAAGGTTGTACTTCAGGATGTTCTAAATATTTCTTTGAGTATGCCCTATATGCATTTGTTGTATCTGTATACCATTTTTTTGCTGTTAGAGATATTATTGGAGCATGTATTAGTCTAACAGAAATATGTCTTATAAGTGGGGTATTTATAGCTTGTCCACCTTTTATAAATCTAGAACCTTGTACAAAATCGTATCCTTCATCTAGTTTTTTTATAAAATTAGGTACATCTTCTATACTATCCTTATTATTTCCATCTATCGTAATTATTCCTTCATAACCTCTTTTTAAAGCCCACCATATTCCCATTCTTAGTTGAGCTCCTTGTTTGCCTGGTCCTTTTTTTACTAAAAGTGTATTTACTCCTAAAGGTTCTAATACTTCTTTTTTAGTAGAACCATCAGTTGAACCAGCATCGCAAATAATGATGTCAGCTTTTTCATCTATACTTTCATTTTTTGCTCTCTCTAATTCCTTTTTTATTCTTTCTCCTTCGTTTATAATAGGTATGCAAATACAATATTTGGTTTTTTTGGGCGTATATTCCTCACATTCAAAGTCTGGCACACCTTTAATATTTTGATATAACATAATTTCTCCTTTCCTATGAAAAGATTTCTTCTACATATTTTATAGTTTCTTTAACCTTATCTATATCTCCTATATTTTTCATTTCTATTGAGACATATTTATTATAGTTTAATTTTCTTAAGTTGTCTGCAAGGATTTTATGTTCTTTTCTTCTTTTAATAATATCTAAATTTGGCTCACTTACATGTATATGATTTACTAAATTTATATTATTAAATATACTTTCTAAACTTTCCTTATTTTGAATAACTGTACCTATATCTACATTTACCTTTATTCCTTCACTATTTATTTTTTTCACAAAATTAAATGCTTCATCTGTATAATTTATAAAATTTGTTCCATAAATAGTTGGATTTGGCTCTAACGCCAGTACTGTTTGTTTTTCTTTTGCATAATTACCTAATGTTCTAAAAAATTCTATTACATCATCTTCTTTTTTTCCTTCTGGCATTACTCTATTTTTAGGGCAACCAAATACTAAATTATTACACTTTATGCTATTTGCAAAATCAATTGCTTTTTTTGTATATTCTATAAATTTTTTAGCATCATCTGAATTAAAAATATTTCCTTTTTTACCATACCAAATAGATTGCATTGAACTAATTTCTAAATCATAGTTACTTTCTAAATTTTCTTTCCATTGTTTTGCAGCTTCTATATGAAAATATGGATCTATCTCAAAAATTCTTGTAGGTGCTATTTCTATTCCAGAAAAGTTAAGCTTAGAAAGATATTCGTACATTTCTATATCTTTTTCCTTGTCCCAAGCTATATTAGATATAGATAATTTCATATTATCATCCTCCCTATTTTTCAACAAATTCTTTTATATCTTTTAGTATAAACTCTTTATCAAAAATATATCCATTTTTTCCATTAAATAAAGTATCATGTTTTGTTTTAAAATTATAATTTGGCACATCCTTTGGTAATTCATTTATAAATTCTTTATCTTTAATATATTTGTATATCTCAGCTATTGTAACTGGCTCTGTAGCTAAGTTTAATACTTTTATACTGTTTTCTCTTGCAATTTGAATATGCTTCCATAAATATTTTAAATTATAAAATTGGTATGTTCCTCTGCTATCTGTAAAATTTAGTGCACTAAATCCAATATTGTTAAAATAATCTTTTAGAAGTTCCTTTTCTTTTTCAGTTAATTCTTTTACTTTATAAAAACCATTTTCTTGTTTATCATAGTAATTCTTAATAAAATCATCTTTTTCTATTAATTCTTTATATTTATCTTCTGATAACATTGATGGAATTATATGAATCAAATCATAAATAAAATTCTTTTTAATATTTTTCCCATATAATCCTGGTAAGTGAACAATTAAATGATTTTCTATATTTTCACTTACCCATTTTTCTAAATAATATCTATTATACCCATATGGTTGTAAATTCTCAGTATCAATTTTAGAATCTTCATCTACATCAATTGGTTTTTTATAAATATCTATTGTCGAAATTAATACTATTTCTTTTGGGTTAATTTCTTTTATATTATGTATAGCATTTTGTATTATTTTAAAATCTTTTTCAGGTTCTTTGTTCGCCAAAAATTTTTGTGCAGGTACTCCTGAATATACTAATAATTCTGGTTTACTTCCATATGACTCAGTCACATTTTTAGAATCATATAAACCGTCAAAGTTATGTTTACTTAATATATTAGATCCAACAAAACCTGTATATCCCACTAGTATTTCCATTTTTATCTTTCCCTTCATTATATAATCTTTTATAACTTTTTCACACTTAAAATAGCAAAAAAAGTATTTATTGTCAATTTAATATAAATTAATTACTCTTTATTTTTAATTTTAAAATGCTATCTTGTAAGAGCTAATACTAAATAAAATAGTCCAATCACTATTAAAATTGCTATTATAACTTTCCAGAAATTTCCCATTTTATCCTCCTATATATTCATAGTTTACATTATATTCTTTGTATTCATTATTACTTTTTATTAATCCTTCAATTAATGTTTTTGCATTTTCATCAGCAGAATCAAGAATTCCATTTGCTTCTGCATCTTTTACTGCTTGTTCTTGCATTGTTTTTAATGCATCATTATGCTCTGATAAATCTATCCTTGAAAATAAACTTTCAGAATCTAAATATACTTTTAACGAATCTGGATTTAAAGTTGCTTTATATATTTTAGCATGTGGAAGTTTTATCGTAATTTCGCCTTTTTTATTATCTGCAGTATATGTTATCTGAGAAAAATCTACTGATGCATCTACTTCTACATCATAACTAAATATTTGTCTGCTTTCTGTAAATGGAATATCAAATAATTGGAAAAATGATCTATTTTCTTTGTTATCTTGAACTACTGTTAAATATCCTGTTTGTGTTACTAACTCGCCAACATCTTCAAGTCCTAATTTAGTTGTTTTAGTTTGAGATGTAAAAACTGGTCCAAACTTTATTCCTAAAAAGAATACTATACATATACATACCACTAGTATGATTTTTTTAGCTATTTTTGGAAGTGCTGTTATTTTAAATTTTTTCTCTCTTTTTTCTATATTTTCTTTACCATTCATTGATACATTTCTCCTCGTATTGTTTTTACTTACTTTTATTACCTATTTTCTTTATCTCTTATAATTTTCTTCATATATCTATCTTCCTCAGAAAAAATACATCCACAATATTTTTGCATATATAAACCTAGTTCTTTTGCCTTTGCTTGACCTTCTCTAAATCCAACTCTAAAATCTCTATATAAAAAGTCTAATCCATATTTCTTTGCAATTTCTTCACCTTGCATTTTTAAAATATCATGTTTTTGATATGGACTAACTAAAAGAGTAGTAGAGATTGTATCAAAGCCATGTTCTTTAGCATACTTTGCAGTTTGCTCTAATCTAACTCTATAACAATAATTTTGACATCTATTTTGTAAATCACATACTACATTTTTGCAAAACTCATCTAAGCCATAATCTTCTTCGAAAATAGCTTCTACATTTATACTTTTTGTATATTCTTTTAAACAATCTCTTCTTGCTTTATACTCCATATATGGGTGAATATTTGGATTATACCAATATACTGTTGGTTCTATCCCTTCATTTCTTAATGAATCTATGCAATACACACTACATGGTGCACAACATGTATGCATTAGTAATTTCATTTATTATTTCTCTCCTTATCTTTAATTTATTGCATTTTAAGATTTATTTGTGAAATATTCCTTTTATACAGCTCAATATCCTCTGAAAAATATTTGGTTTATATTCTATTAGTTTCATTTCTTTTTGAATATTATTTTTATCAAGGCTACTTTGCTGTTTCTTGAAAAAATTTTCAGGATTATATTTTTCTCGCATTTCTTCCTGATAGACTTGTTCATCATATCTTTCTTTTGCCATAATTTTTTCTTTTTGCTTTTCTGTAGCTAAATAATCTCTAAACAATATTGCAAGCAGTACCTTTGTTTCATACATTGTTTTTTGATTTTGGAAATCTTCAAAATTAATATTAACTTCATACTCCTTATCCATATTAACGTGTAATGTTTCAATAACTTCTTTTGGAATTTTATTAAAATCATTTTCTGAAAGATGTTTTATAATTTCAAAAACTTCTTTATAAACTTTTGGCATTATTTTTTGATTTATCATTTTTTCCATTATCTCCTCTTCTATGTTCTTCAACAACCCTTTTAAAAGATTCTCCTATTTCATTTTTTGTTTTAGATTCTTTTAATGCATCAAATGCAAATTTGCCTATATCTGTCGCAGTTAATTGTTTTTCTTTTCTAGCACATTCTGCATCATATGCAAAATCAACACTTCTTCTAAATTCTTCTGCTTCTTTTTCATCTAATTCTATTCCATAATATAAATCTCGTTTTACAGATGTCCATTCATGGATTATTCCATCTTTATCTTTGCACCAGGCATGATAAACCCACATCCCATGGTCTTTATTTAATGCAAATCCTTTACATAATTTCATGCCTTCATCTTTGTGTTTTAAATAATAGTCCAATGATTCCTCTTCACAAAATCCAGCTCTACCATTTTCCACTATCGAATTTTTACCATCACTTGCTACTCCTCTATCTAGCCATTTTTTTACATCTTTATTTGGATGAGTAATGTGAATTACATTTCCGCCAAAACTTAATATTCTTTTTTTTAATTCTTCTCGCATGTTTTCCATGGTAATCACATCCTATCTTTAGTATGTATATAGGGATTTTAAGGAACGTCCCCAAATCCCTATTTTGTTATATATGCATTAAAAAAGCTTACTGTTCCTATCTTTTCTAAGTTATTTTTTATATATTCTATTACTGTTGTTGGTGTTTGCCAATTTAATGCTATTTTATCATTTTTTATTAGTATTATTGCATTTTCCATATGTTTAATTTTCTCTATTTGTCCGTCTTCACTTGCTGAACCTAAATTTCCTTTTAAAAACATATCAAAATCTTTATTATATCTATCTAGTGGTATCATATATACTGCAGCTTCTGAATCTAATATATATACATCTCTTTGTTCATCTTGAATATATGCATCTACTTCTATTATCCTATCTTGCAATGTAGAAGAAATTGGTATATTGGAAAAATGATTTAAAACTGATTTATCCATTTGTGTATATATATATATTTCATTAACTGCTTGTAACACTAGTATTCCTACAAAAGATATCGTTATTATATTCATAAAATGTTCTATAAATATAGAAACTTTAATATTTTTTATTTCTTGAATTTTCTTACAAATATAATATAAAACAATTAAAATTGTAGGAAATGCTGCTATTTTAAAATGTATTTCATCTGCTATTGGATATACCACAGTAAATTGTGCTAATGCAAATACAAATAATACTAAATAACTTGCATTTGTCTTAATTGTTTTTTGCTTTATATTGACTATATTTACTACAAATAATATCACTAAAGTAATTGGTGCTATCATACCCAAAAAAGCGTTTAGATCTCCTCCTCGTAGTAATTTTAGATATGAAATGCTATTTTCAAATGTTCCTATTCCTAATATGCAATAATCTATAAAACTCGACATAGAATTTGTTACTAGTAAATAGATAAGCCAAATTATACACGGAATTAAAACTCCTAAAACTCGATATAATATTGCTTTTGCTGTTTCTTTATCTCTTCGCTCTAATAATAAATATAAAATTGTTATTCCTGATATAATTATTCCTGTATTTTGTTTTAATAATATTGTTATTCCTGCAAGTAAGCCTATCAACAGGTTATATCTTATTCCATAATTTTTATATTTTAATTCTATATAAATTAATAATAATGTTATAAATAAAATTGCATAATTATAATCTATATAAAAATCTCTAATAATAAATAAAAATAAAAGTGCTGATGAAAGTATTGACCATTTTGTATTTAGTTTTAATTCTTTTAATATTTTAAATGCTACCAAGATTATGCCTGCTCCAAGTATTGTAGATACTATTCGCATAACAAATAATTCTTGTCCAAATATCTTAAAAATGCCTCCTAGTATAAAAGATAACAATGGTGTTTGTAACATATTAAAATCATTATATGGAATTAAGCCATTTGCAATATTTCTTGCAAAATTAAAATTCCAAATTTCATCTAAATTAGCCAAATTTCTTGGTAATACTGTGGCTGAAAATAATAATATCATTATAATAAAAAAACATATGTCTATTAATTTTGCTTTTGTTTGCTCTTTCACTTTATCTCCAATCTATACAATTATTTATATTAATTCAAAAATGTTTATATACAATACCCAATTACTACATTCTGCTTAGGTAATTATTTTGTGTATTCTATATTTAGATGCTCATATGCTGCTGGAAGCGCAATTCTTCCTCTAGGTGTACGTGCTATAAAACCTATTTGCATTAAAAATGGTTCATATACATCTTCTATTGTTTCTATTTCTTCTCCAGTTGTAGCTGCTAATGTTTCTATTCCTACAGGTCCACCGGCATACTTTTGAATTATTGTTAATAATATATTTCTATCTGTCTGGTCAAGCCCTAAATCATCTATTTCCAGTTTATTCAAAGCAATTTTAGCCATTTTTAAATCAACTCTTCCGTCTCCTAAAACTGCAGCATAATCTCTTACTCTTTTTAAAATTCTATTTGCAATTCTTGGTGTTCCTCTTGATCTTTTTGCGATTTCTATACTTGCTTCATTATCTATTTCTACATTTAATATTCCTGCAGATCTCTTTACTATTTTTTGTAAATCTTCTGGTTCATATAATTCTAATCTTTCTACAATTCCAAATCTATCTCTTAAAGGTGTAGTTAATGACCCCGCTTTAGTTGTTGCTCCTATTAGTGTAAATTTAGGTAAATCCAATCTTATTGATCTAGCACTTGGTCCTTTTCCTATAATTATATCTAGTGTATAGTCTTCTAATGCTGGATATAAAATTTCTTCTACACTTTTGTTTAGTCTATGAATTTCATCTATAAACAACACATCAAACTCTGATAAGTTTGTAAGTAATGCAGCTAAATCTCCTGGCTTTTCTATTGCAGGACCTGAAGTAATTTTTATGTTTGAATTCATTTCATTAGAAATTATATTTGATAATGTTGTTTTACCAAGTCCTGGAGGACCATATAAAAGCACATGGTCTAAAGGCTCCCCTCTCTTTTTGGCAGCCTCTATATATACTCTCATATTTTCTTTAACTTTAGTTTGTCCAATATATTCATCAAGTGTTTTAGGTCTTAATGAATTTTCTAATCTATTTTCTTCCTCGTTTATTAATTCGGGATTAATTAAATTCTCTTCGTCCATGATAATCTCCTATTAATCTTTGATATTTATAGCAATATGCTCTTAAAAATAATATCATTTATACAGTAAAAATACAAGTTTTTTAATTCTGCTTACATAATAAAGAATCTCATAACTGTTACACCCATAGGAAGGTTAGTTTCTATGGAGGATTGATATAAATTTAAATAATAGGGATTTTAAGGAACGTCCCTAAAATCCCTATTATACTATTAACAACTTATTTCCTTTTTCTATTGGCTTACTATATATTTTTATAAACATTTGTTGAAAACCATATTTGTACATAGTATGTGCTACCCAATAAGTTTTTATTGACACATTTTTTAATTTTAAAAATGGATTTTTTCTCCATTCAAAAAAGTTTACATCTAAATAATTCATTGTATCTCTTATATTCTCTTTTAAGTCACCATTCTTATTTACAGTCAATTCTACTAAAGATCTTATGCCAATTTTTGTAAAAGCTACAACTGCTAAAATATTTTTCATCTTTTCATATTTTCCCACATCTTTATATAATTTTTTTACTTCTACAAGACCATCTTTTAAATCTTTAATTTGAATTTTATTTTTTAAATTTTTATTAGAATTGTCTTCATATTTATAATATAACTGCTCATTTATAAAGGAAATTTTATTAGCCTTAGCATAACAACTTAATATAAATATTTCATCTTGGCATTCATCATAATTTTGGAATCTAATGTCTTCTAGAATATCTTTAGTTATTAACTTATTTCCACCATCTAAATTTAAATATGCAAAATTTTGGTTTTTTCCATTTAATTCTTCTACTTCTTTAAATTTATTATTAAGACCTTCATGAATTAGTTGATTTGTATTTATATCTATTATATTAAAACCGCAAATTGCAATGTCAGTATTATTTTTCTCTTGTACATTAAATAACTTCTCTAATGCTGTTTTTTCTAAACACATATCTCCATTCATTACTAAAACATATTTTCCTTTAGCCTCTTCTAAGGCTTTATTCTTAGCTGTTACATCTTGTGCTTTTGTTTTATATATAATTTTTATATTATTATGTTTCTCTTGAGTTTCTTTTACAAATCTATCTATATCAGAATTTTCTTCTTTATAAATACAAATTATTTCCACATTTGATAAAGTCTGATTTATTAGACTATTTAGACATTCTTTTACTTTTTTGTGTCTCCTTTTAAAAATTGTAATAACTGATACATTACACATTACAAGTCCCCCAATCAATTTAAAATCATGAAATTGTCTATCTTATTAAATAAGCGATTTAACGGCTTTATTTTGAGCACATTTTTCTCTATTATATTTTTTCTTAAGAATTCTATTATTGCAGTAACAATATAAAAACTTATAATTGCTATTATTAATGTAGAAAATACTCCTCCAGGTATATTATTTATGAATTCCGTTCCAAAGACATTATGCCACAACCTATATCTCATAAAATTACTCTCATGTACTAAATATACTGCAAAACTTATACTTGCAAAATAATTTATAAGCCTGTTATATTTTAATTTCCATTCTTTGAATACATAAAATAAAGCAATTGAAGGTATTAAAATAAATATTGAATTCATCTCTCTATAATAGGCAAAAAGGTTTGACCAGAATATATTTTTCTGTTCTAATTTTTTCCCAACTAAAACAATTACCAATACTATTATGTATCCTAAACAAATTAGAAGCATATTTCTTAACTTCTTATTTTCAAAGAACTTTATTCCATATAATCTAATATATGCACCAAGAATATATACATATATAAATAATAAAATGCCAATTGGAGTTTGAGCACTTCCAATCAACCCATTAGAATAAAATATAGTTGGGATTAATACAAATATAATTGTTAATATAAGTAATAATTTATTATAGTTTCCTTTAGTTAAACTATTCAAAAATTTGTTTATAAATGGTGTTAACAAGATTAAGTATAAATAAACTGTTATAAACCAATATTGATTATATGCTAATGGAAAGAATGTTTTTATAGTATCTACTTTATTTAACTTCTCTATTCCAGTAATTCTAAATACTAGCATAAATCCAACTGAGTAACAGAAAATTTGAAGCCATAATATAAACACTTTTTTAAAACTAAAGTCTTTATTTATGCTAAAATATCCTGTAATTAATACATAAATTACAACTCCAATTTTTCCACCAATGCCACCAATTATTCCAAAAATCATATTTCCATTTAATGTATATCCATCAACTATACCAGTATTTAAAGCCATATGATGAAATATAATTAGGCACATAGCTATAATTCTTAATAATTCTATATTTGAAGCTCTAGTTTTCTTTTTTATTGCCTTCTCCAATGTTAAATGTCCTTTCTATTATATATTGTGGTCTTCTTTTTGTTTCATCATAGATTCTTCCAATATATTCACCTATCATCCATAAAGATATAAGTATCATTCCACTTAAAAAAGTCATAGTTACCATTAAAGACGTCCAACCCGCTGTTAAATTGTTCCAATCAAATATATATGAAAGTATAGCATATATTAGGATTATAATAGATATAGCTATAGAAATAATTCCCATTGTTCCTACAATTTTAAGTGGTTTAGTAGAAAAACTAAATATTCCATCTTTAGCCAATTTTAGCATCTTTTTTAATGGATATTTAGTTTTACCTGCAAACCTCTCTTTTCTTTCATATTCAAAAGGTGTTTGTTTAAATCCTACCCAACTAAATAATCCTCTTAAAAATTTATTATGTTCTGGTAAAGAATTAATTACATCTACAACTTTTCTATCGACTAGTCTAAAATCACCAGTATCTTTCGGAATTTCCACATCAGATAATGCATTTAATGTTTTATAAAACATTGATGCAGTCAAAATTTTAAATTTAGATTCTCCTTTTCTAGATTTTCTTTTTCCATATATTACTTCGTTTCCAGCTTCCCAAAGTTTTAACATATCTGGTATAAGTTCTGGCGGATCTTGTAGGTCTGCATCTATTATAACTATTGCATCTCCTGTAACATATTGAAGTCCAGCTGTTACTGCACATTGATGTCCAAAATTTCTTGAAAAAGAAATCACTTTTACATTCTTATCTTTATTAGCTATATCTACTAAAATACTTAATGTTTTATCTTTACTACCATCATTTATGAATATTAATTCATATTCATAATCAGCTATATTTTCTAGAACCTTATTTAATCTTTTATAGCACTCTTCTGCTACTTCTTCTTCATAATACATTGGCACTATAACTGAAACTTTTTTCATATTATAATCTCTACCTCTTTCTTAGTAATTCTCCTAGTGGTCTTTTCTCATTTAGACGCTTAATTGTTTCTGCAAATAATGGTGCTATAGAAACAACTTTAATTTTATCAGTTTGTTTTTCTTCAGTTAAAGGTATCGTATTTGTAATAACTAATTCTTTTATTGGTGAGTTTTGTATTCTTTCTATGGCTGGTCCAGAAAGTACCCCATGTGTACATCCAGCATAAATTGCTTCTGCACCAAATTCTTTTAATACCCTTACTGTTTCCATCATTGAACCTGCTGTATCTATTTCATCATCAAATATTATTGCATTCTTACCTTTTACATCCCCAATTATAGTAGTTCCAATTGCCTTATCATTATTTCCATCTCTTCTTTTATCTAACATAGCTATTGGACAATTAAAGAATTCTGAATATTTATATGCTTTCTTAGAACTTCCTGCATCTGTTGCAACTATAACCATATTATCTAGTTTTTTACTGACAAAATAATCCTCTAAAATTCCTTCTGCTGAAAGTCTATCACAATTTATATTATTAAAATATGCTTGTATTGCTGGATTGTGCAAATCACATGTAATTACTCTAGTTGCCCCTGCTGCTTCTAATAACTCTGCTATTAGTTTTGCTGTTATTGGTACTCTTGGTTGATCTTTTTTGTCTGATCGAGAATATATATAATATGGTAAAACAACATTTATTTTACCAGCAGATGCTCTTTTTACTGCATCTATTGTTATTAATAATTCCATTATTCTTTCATTTACTGGTGGTACATTACTTTGTACTAAGTACACATCATGTTCTCTTACAGTTTCTAATATTTGTACAAAATTATTATCATTTTTAAATTTCATTGTATTTATTTTTCCCATTGGTAGTTTTAAATAATCACAAATTTCTTTTGTGAATGGTTCTGCATACTTACTACAAGCAAAAATTTTAATATTTTCCATATCAAATTCCTCCGTTATTATCAATTTGCATTTATCTTATCATTATGCCACTATTTTTACAAGTAAAAAATAAATAAAACCAGCATTTTGAATTTTATAAAATGCCAGCCTTATTTTCTTTTTACATAGTTATAAGTGTATCTTTACAACTTTCAAATTTCATTATAACCTAATTTTTAGTATTTAATTAATACAAACATATATAAAGATTATTTCCTACGAAAATTAATTGGTCTTCGTTAAAGAAATCCCAATCTTTCTGTAAAAACTCTTCTTTATATTCATTTGGAACTTCTACTTTATAAAAATACTCTCCACTATATAGTTCTATTGTTTCAATAGTAGCCCATTCTGTGCCCATACTTCTTGTTGTAATTGCTCCTAACCATCTCTGCCCTTCATAATGATTTGTTGGATTTTTATCAAATGTTACTCCTATATTTTCAACTTTTATGTTTGTTTCCTTTTCATAATCATATATTTCTTTAATTATTGTCTTAGCAATATTCCTATCTAGGTAATTTGTTGCTATATTCTCTGAAGCAGCAATTATATAGTACATAGCATTTAACATTGTCATAAAGGAAATAATCATAATTGTTAATACTTTAATTATATTATGCTTATTTACTTCTACAACTAAAACTAAAAATAAAATTAGTATTCCTAAACTCGATCCAAATGACATTGCCATTCTTGTTTCAATATATTGATTATCTACAGGCGTTGCTAACATTGGCAAAATAGGAACGATTATACAAGTTGCCAATAACACAATGTACTCAAGAATGTTAAATTTTGATTTCTGTTTTTTAAAAATGTAACTTAAGAATATTACACTTATAGCAATAATAGTAAATACATACCAATATTTTGGACCTATACCGAATGTTTGCACTAGCATATCATAACCTAATCTTACTACTGTATTAAACATTTCTGGAATTGATAATACATCCATTTTTCTAAATTCGTAATTAAAAATATTACTAAAAATTTTAGTAGCCAAAAGGTTAATTATCATTACGCAAATATATATAAACCCTATTTTCAAACTTTCTATAAAAATATTTTTTATACTCTCTTTATGTTTATAGGCTAGCAGAACAAGTGTTAAAGGTATATAAATAGTAATTGCCCCTTGGTAACACGTACTTCCAATTAATAAGACTCCAAAGGATATAAGTCTTTTATATTTAATATCAGAATTAAATACACACGAACCTATTATAGTGCATAAAATTCCTAAACACATTACCCCTGACTCCCAGAATAATAGACTTTCAACTGTACAAAAATTATAAATTATGTTAAAAGATATTCCTGCAATTAGTATATTATAAAAGACATCACTTTGTTTCTTTGTTATTACAACTACAAATTTATATAATATAAACCATGATACTGCTAGAAAAACTACACCTGCTAAATTAAGCAATTTCATATAAGTAAAAAAAGGAATATCTAGTACCATACTAATCCATCTAACCAATGCACTAAAAAGCCTATTTGAAACCAAAAAATGTGTAATTTGCATATTGGCATCATGTGCATATACACAATATGTATCTAATGCGAAATGAGGTTTTATAAAATTAATACAAATTATACATGTAAAGATTATCATCCCTACTAAAATACATATATTATATTTATTTTTTATTAAATATGTTTTACATTTTTCTTTTAAATTTTTCATTTGACCTCTCTTATACTATGTATTTATATTTAAAACAAAATTGCAGAAAGGTAATTTAAAATCCTCTCTACAATATTTTTATTCATAATTATGTTTTTTTAGTTATTTCCATATACTACAATAGTATTTAATATTTCCTCATTACTAAGTCTATTTTCCTTATTAGATGTAACTCCTAATATTGTAGCATTTTCAATTTCATATGGCTCTATTACTTGGTATGGATCCATATCTTCAAATGGATATTCTATAATTTCTCCTGTAATATAATCTCTTTGGTATGTTTTACCAGACATATCAATCACATATAGTTTAGCAGATTCTGTCATATTTTTTAATTTTTCTTCTGTTTCTGTTAGATTTTCCTCTTTATTGCATTGCAAATATCCGTCATTTTTTATTTCAAAACTTGTAATATTATTATTGTTTAATAGTTGAATAAATTTTTCTCTTGAACTTTCAGAAATCCATATACCAGTATTTTTTGGTGCTTGCTCTAATAATGTATAAATCTCATCTTCAGCAGGAATATCTGCTTTTAATATTCCTGCTAAAGCAACTTCATATTGAATATCTGGTTTTACTTGAATTATTCGTCTTCCATCATATTCTTCTTCTACTTGATAAATATCAGTCTGTCCTGTTGCATTAATTGTATTTTTTATTGCATTTATTTCATTTGCATCTGTTGAAACCATTCTATTAACATATGCATCACTATTTTGTATTTCATTTATTCCATTATTTTCATCTTTTCTATTAATAAGAACTATCGCTATTAAAACAATCACAATTAATAATATAACTATTAAGACATTTTTTTTCATATATTAGTTCTCCTCTAAAAATCATTTAACAATCTCATTGTTGCTCTTATGAATTTACCTGAATAATCCCAATTAACAACTTGATCATGACCTGATACTCCTGGAAGTTCTAACAACATTGAACGAGTATTAGGTATGGTTCTTGCCCAATTTACTAAATACCCATTTCCATATGTTCCTATATGCTTAGAAATTCCAAATTCACTTCTATAATACGCGCCAATACCATCGTCCCCAATAGTTTCATTTAACCAACCATGTACATCTATTAAAACATTGCTTGACCCTTGATGTCCTAAAATAAAATCTCTTAATTGAGCTGCTTCTGGTGCTTGGAATGGTGCAGTTCCATTATAGTTTCGAGCAGAATACATTCTTTGGTACCCCATACTCCAACCTCTATTCATATCAATTCCTTGATTATTTGGTGCATAACTATAAATAGTTGTACGTCCTGGTCCGTCATTTGTCCATCCATCATATTGTCCATCTGGATTTAAATTTGGGAATATATAAATTGTCCATTCATTAACAATAGCTTCTGAAATATTATTATATAAATAATCTTTAAACTGATTTGCCATATATGTTAATTCGGCACCATCTTTCCAATAATAATCTTCAAAACCATGTATTGAAAATGTTAAAAATAAATGTTTACTTCCTTGACCTATTTTATAATATGTCAAATCATAGCCTCCTTGGTTTGACTGTCTTTTACCAGAAGTTCCATAAGTTCCTTGTTCAAAAAATATTCTATATCCTGATACAAGCCTAAATTTTTGTGCATCATTTCCATTATCAAACCACACCTGAATATTTGCTCCATTTGCAGTATTCATATCTTGAACATCTAATAGATATCCATTCTTTTTAGAAATAATGTTATAATAGTTTTCTCCTGCTTCTCTTACTATCCATATTTGACTATCTAAACCAGCATATTCTTGTTGTACTACATTATTATTATCATTTACTGTTAAAGCCTTGTTTGATTTTACATTTTTTATAATAAATTCACTTGTAGAAATTGGGGTAAAAGTAAATCTTTCTTGATTTGTATTTACTGGTTGCCAAATTTGTACATTTGCTCCATCATTATACGATCCACCATCTATATCTAATACTCTATTAGAATCAAGTTTCGTTTCTATCTCAAATGGACCAAATTCAACTACATACCATGGGTCAAATCTAAATTTTATATTATCACTCTTATTGTTATATCCCATTTGAATATTTGAAGCATTTTGTGTTATATCAACAGTTTGTAAATATAAATTATTTGCTTTAGAAACAATATTATAGTATCCATCACCACAATCAATTAAATACCAATATTGATTATCCTGTCCATTATCTATACCTTGATTTACATTTGTTCCAATATAAATACCAGAATTTTGTACTTGCATTGGCTTTGCAGAATGTACAGCTACCATCTTATAATAATTTGTATTTGGAACTTTAGTTACATGAAATTTCTGTTGTTGTACAGCTCCTCTATCCCATATTTGAACATTTGCACCATCATCATAGCTTGCCCCATTTATATCTATGACTTTATTATTCGGTAATGTAATATAAAAATATCCATCAACTAAATTTGTAGCTGCAATTTTATCTGTTTGTTCATTTATCAAAATAAATTTAATATTTTGTGAATTATCTTGTTCTCTTAAAGTTAAACGTGTTCCATCATTTCCATTATCAACAGATAAAGCTAGATTTTCTATCTTAGATACAAAACTATATAATCCTGAATCCATTTCTTTAATAATCCATAATTGTGTATCTAAATTTTCATCTGTTTTTTGCATTATTTGAGTTCCATACATAGGTGAGTCTTTTTCTATTGACAATACCTTATTTGAATTTCTAGATATTATTTTATAATATCCATTTCCTGCATATTTAATTTCAAATTTTTGTTGCAATGAGTTAATATCACGCCATATTTGAACTTTTGCCCCATCATCTTTTGAACCGCAATCTATATCAAAAGATTGTGAAGTATTTACACTTGTTAATATTTTATAATTTCCATCTGAAATTGTTTGGCTTCCTACTTGTTCTGGTTTACTATAAAAAATAAATTGTTGTGCTGTTGAAGCTTCATTTATCCCCCATAATTGAAGTTTTATTCCATTATTACAATTCCAATCTGGTATATCTATTGCTAAGTTTCCACATCTTGAAATAATGCTATATACTCCTGCACTTCGTTTTATAAAAATCCATTGTTGTGTTTCGTCGTTTTTATCATCTTCCTGTGTTATATTACTTCCCCATGCTGGATTTATACTTTCTACAGTTAAATATTTTCCAGTTTTCTTTGATTTTATTTTATAATATCCATCTGACACATATATAAATTCAAATTTTTGTTGAGAAGATCCAGTATATTGCCATAACTGTATTTTTGCTCCATTTTCATTTGATCCATCTGTTATATCAAATGATATATTGTTTACCACAGACGCAATTTCATATGTTCCTTCTGCTATATTTTGTGTTCCTCTTTCTTCTTTACTAAAAATAAATTGCTGAGCTGTAGAAGAATCATTTAATCCCCATAGCTGTGGTTTTACTCCATTATTACAATTCCAATCTGGTATATCTATTGCTAAATTACCGCATTTTGATAAAATATTATATACCCCTGCTGATTGTTGTTTTAATGACCATTTTTGGGTATCATCATTTTTTTCATCCTCTTGTGTTATATTACTTCCCCAATCTGGATTTGTACTCTCTACTGTTAAATATTTTCCAGTTTTCTTTGATTTTATTTTATAATATCCATCAGATTCATTATATTCAAATATAAATATTTGTTGATCTGCACGTATATTTTGCCATAATTGTATCTTTGCTCCATTTTTATTTGAACCTTCTGTTATATCAAAAGCTATATTATTATTTATTACTGATAAAATTTCATAATTTGTTTCTTCTACAAGTTTTAGATTATTTTTTTGATTACTAAATACAAATTGTTGTGCTGTAGAAGAATCATTTAATCCCCATAATTGAGGCTTTATTCCATTATTGCAGTTCCAATCTGGTATATCTATTGCTAATCCTCCACATTTTGAAATAATACTATATACACCAGCAGATTGTTCTTTTAATGACCATTTTTGGGTATCATCATTTTTATCACTTTCTTGTGTTATGCTACTTCCCCAAGTAGGATTTGTACTTTCTACTGTTAAATATTTATTTGTTTGTCTAGATTTTATTTTATAATACCCATCTGTTTCGTCATACTCTAATATAAATCTTTGCTGATTTGCATGTATATTTTGCCATAATTGTATCTTTGCTCCATTTTCATTTGAACCATCTGTTATATCAAAAGCTATATTATTATTTATTAGTGATAAAATTTCATATACTCCTTCTTGCATATAGCTTTTTGTTGTTTTAGCCCTAGTGATTGTAATACATGATAGAATAATCATAACAACTAAAATTAAAATAAAACTTTTCTTTATTTTCATTATTTTCCCCCTCTATTTTATGTTTAAAAATATAACTCCTAGAATTATTAAAATTATACCTACTATTCCATAAATATTTAATTTCTCTTTAAACAATAAAATTCCCGCAATTACTACTAATACTTGTGTAATTCCAGTTATTATTGGATATATGTAGCTTAAATCAAATTTTTTTATAATATAAAATGTATATATTAAAAAACTACCTACATATGCAATAAATCCTAACATAACTTTTAATTGCATAGAAAAATTAAATGTTCCATTTTGAATTGCTAAACTTGTAGTTTCTGCACCAGATTTAACTAGTACTAAACCTCCAACAGTTAATATTAAATATATAATGATGCTAATTATTTTCATTTTTATTCTCCTTTTTTAGTTCTTCTTCTAAATTTTCAATTTTATATCTTAAAATAGCATTTTCTTGAATTAATTTTGTTACCTTCTCAAATAATTTTGAAAAAGCAATACTAATATAAAAAATAATTATAATAATTAAAAAAATGTATATCAAAAATAATGCATTTGTAGGCTCTTCTATATGTATTAAATTAGAAAAATTTATAACTATTGCTGGGGCTATTGCTAAAAGCAATGTAATAACTCCAAAAATTAACCATAAAAGTGTATATTTAAAAGATAATTTCTTTTTTCTTGTAACAACTAGAATAAAAATGCAAAATAATATAGTACTAACTATTAAAATAATTTGTAATGTTGTATTCACTATTAAACCTCCTTTTCCTTTGCAACACATGCTAACATTACAGCTAGTCCAACTTTTATTGCATAATAGATTGATCTTAGTGGAGTAATTGAACTTTTACCACCATCTCTTTCTTTCATTTTCATTGGTATTTCTTTTATTTTAAAATTATTTTTTGCAATTAGTGCATCAGTTTCAGGTTCTGGATAATCAACTGGATAATTTTTACTAAATAATTTTATAATTTTTCTATCTACCGCACGATATCCTGAAGTAGTATCCTTTATCTCCTTATGAGTTAATAACTTAATTAAAAATGAATATAAATTAATCCCTAATCTTCTTATCCAGCTAGTTTGAAAGCCTTCTTTTTTTATAAATCTTGATCCTATTACTAAATCATTTCCTTCTTCAATTCCTTTAATCATATCTTTTATATATTTAGGATCATGCTGCCCATCAGCATCAATTTGTATTGCAATATCATAATTATTTTCATATGCATATTTATAACCTGTTTGGACAGCTCCACCAATTCCTAAATTTATTGGTAAATTTATAACATTGAAATTATTATCTTTACAAATTTGTTTTGTACTATCTGTAGAACAATCATTAATAATTACATAATCTATATTGGGATTATATCGTTTTAAATTTGTTACTGTATTTTTTATACATTCTTCTTCATTATAAGCTGGTATTATTACTAATGTTTTCATTTCTTCATAACCTTTCATATTTTTTTCTTTATGGTATCATTTTTCCTTTTATTATTCAACTTTTTTACTTATTTTTTTCTTTTATTTAATAAAATTGCAACCATTATTACAATTATAATTACAATACTAGCTATTATTATAAATTTTGTATTTGCCTTTCCTTCTGTTTTTTTATTTTCTTCGTTCTCTACATTTATTGTATAAACTTTTAAATCTCCATTTTCTGCTGTCACTTTTATGTTTATTATTCTTTGTTCTGCTGATACTGTAACATTTCCAATGCCTTCTATTTTTGCAGTTTCATTGTCTGGTTCGGCAAAAACATTAAAACTATTTATACTACTATCTTTTACATAAATTGTATAAGTGTCCTGCTGTCTATTAAATTCTGGTGTTAAATCATATCCTTCTACACTTAAAGATTTTAGATAATTATCACTAGATTTTCCAATTAACGAATCTGCAGTTGTATTTTTTT
This sequence comes from uncultured Clostridium sp., assembly GCA_930990555.1. Lineage (GTDB taxonomy): Bacteria > Bacillota > Clostridia > TANB77 > CAG-508 > Merdicola. Next base: position 123,377 of record CAKNPW010000001.1, read on the forward strand.
TACTTTCTTCATATCTTTTTGCTTGTTCTGCTGCTTCTTCTTCAGTAAAATCTGCATATCCAGAACTATTTGGCGGTACTGGAATGTCTACTAATCTTTCTGAAAAAGAAATAGTTGTAAAAGATAGTATAATTACCATAATAATTGCAAAAATTTTTATTTTCATACTTGCCTCCTAATATATCATATAATAACTCTTTTCTACCAAATTATTTATATCAATACTAAAAATTAAAGAAATGGCAAATTAACTTTTTATTAATCTACCATTTCTCCTTTCTAATTAAAGTAATCTTAAATAATTTGTAGCTACAAAGCCCTTAACACCATTGTCGAAAATTACTAAATCCCAAGTATATCCATTTGCTTGATATACTCCTTTTAATATTCTTGTGCCAGTTGTTCCATTTCCAAACATACCTAAACTAGAGAAACTTGTTCCTGGCCCGATTCTTACATTTACCTCTGTACTAGTTTGTATAGCTACTCTTTCGTTACAATTTGTTATATCATTTATAAATTGTAAATCTCCTTCATAACAATACCCTACTTTTCCAGATGGAAGTACAACTTTTTGCCATCCATTATCATATCTTTCTACAGATAACATTGTTGTTCCGTTTTGCAGACTGTCTATTTCTGCATATTGCATTCCTGGTCCATCTCTAATTATTACTGAAGTATTAATTATTTGAACACTTTTTGGCCCTTGGTCGGTTACTAGTACTCCACCATGTTCTGTTGGTCTTCCTGCTGGTTGTGCTGGCATATTTTCATATACTGGTATTATAAATTTAATTGTATTATCTAATGTTCCTGTATTTACATATGAACTTCTAAAATTACGTGCCTCACTATATGCTGCTGATAAGTTCTGCATATATTGATGACTATAAAATCCTCCTGGACTTGCTGGATTTACATCAAATTTATTTAAATATAAAGTATTTTGATGTGCATCTAAATATTCTTGTTTAATAAAGGCTATTCCACCTTCTATACCTTTTTGCATAGTGTCCCAGCCATATTGTTTTGCTCGATCCAAAGCTGTTGCAACATCATTTCCGACTACTGCTCCAATATTAAATGGATTGAAATATTGTTTTCCGTCTCCACCATTCATGTATATTGTAGAAGAGCCATCTCTTCCTTGTTCTTGGAATAATCTAGCAATTATATAATATGGGTTTACATTCTGGCGTTCACAAGATACTCTAACATCTTCTGCAAAGTTATTTAGAAATGTTCCATTTACTTCATATTGTATAGATGTTAATGTTGCACCACTGTTATAATAATCTGTTAAATCTACAAATTGGAATACATCTGTATCATTTAAGAAGTTCCTAGGATCCATAAAATATGCTATTCCATTATATGAAGCTTGTGCCCAATTACTGCTTACAATTGGGTTTGGTGCAATCCAAGCACCTTTATATACATTTGTATCTACTAAATTAGCAGGATGTTTATTGCCATATTTATCTACTGAGTAATATTCGTATTCACCTTGAACAGCTGTATAAAAATTAATACCTGTATATAACACCTCAAATTGCCAATTTGGATGTTTATTTTTTAATTCATATACCATTTCTTTAATCCCTGGATATTTATTTTCATCTATTAAAATACTTACATCCATAAATTGAAATAATTGTGCAATATTTCCATTTGATGTAGTTACTTGAATTTTATTTCCATTTTGATATAATGCATCTTTAACATCCATATATAAGCCATTTGCTTTATTTATAATATTATATGCTCCTGTTCCATCAGGTATTACTCTCCATTTTTGTAAATCGTTTGACTCGTTTTTATCCTGCTGTTCTATTAGATTATTTTGCCCTACTTGTAATACTTTATCTGACAACTGTGAAATTATATAATAATATCCATTTTCATATTGAACTTTGAATTCTTCTTGTGCTTTAGCTACATATTGCCATAATTGTATATTAGCTCCATTTTGAGTTGATCCATCTTGTATATCAAAACCAAGACTATTGTTTAACTTTGTAGCTATCCTATAAATCCCATCATCTAGGTATCTTTCTGCTTTTGGTGTTTGTTTATATAAAATAAATTGCTGATTTGATGTGTTATTTTCGGTATTTACTTCTATATTTGAACCATTTTGAGGTTCTCCGCTTATATTTAAATATAGGCTATTTAATTTTGAAATAAAACTATATGTTCCATTCTCGTTTTTTTGTAATATCCATTTTTGTGCATCAGTATTATTTTGTTCATATTGCCATACATTAGTTCCTGGAGCATATCCACCGTTTTGAACATCTAGTGCTTTTCCAGAATTTAGATTTACTATTGTATATGATCCATCTGTATTATATTTAATATTAAATTGTTGCTGATAACTAGTTTCTCCAACCCAGTCCCATAATTGTAAATTTGCTCCATTATATCTGTAACCACAATCTATATCAAAAGATAATATTTCTTTTGATGAGGCTGCTATTCTATATGTTCCTTCTTCTATAGTATCGAACCCTTTAATTGATTGAAATAAAAACTTTTGAGAATCAGTACCATTTTCTTCATACATTTGCAATTTTATTCCATTTGAAATATCACCATTTGGAATATCTATATAGTAATTATTACATTTAGATATTAAAGAGTATGTGCCATCTCCATTGTCTTCTATAATCCATTTTTCTGTATCTGCTCCTGTCTCGGTTTGTTGTATAACTTTTACTCCATTATAAACATCTGCATTTTCTACTGCTAATACTTTTCCTGTTATTTTTGAAGTTATTGTATAATAATTATCTGCTCCACATTTTATATCATATAATTGTTGTAGAGAATTTACATATTGCCATAATTGTATTTGAGCACCATCAGCATGGGAACCATCTGTTATATCAAATGCTTGGTTTGAATTTATTTTAGTTACAATTTTGTACGTACCATCTTCTAAAGTTTTTTCTGGTTGTATATCGTTTCTAATATTTAAGTAAAATTGCTGTGCTGTTGAGCTATCATTTTCACCCCATAATTGTGGCTTAACTCCATTATAACAATTCCAATCTGGCAAATCTATTGCTAAATTTCCGCACTTAGATATGATACTATATACGTTTTCAGCTTGTTTCTTTAATTGCCATAATTGTGTATCATCATTTCTTTCATCTTCTTGGGTTATATTACTTCCCCAATCTGGTACTATACTTTGAATACTTAAATATTTTCCTGTTAGTTTTGATTGTATTTTATAATATCCCTCTGAAACATAAATAAAATTAAATTTTTGTTGTTCTGCACCTACATATTGCCACAATTGTATTTTTGCACCATTTGCATTAGAACCATCTGTTATATCAAATGAAATATTATTATTTATTACAGAAAATATTTCATATGTTCCTTCTTCGACATTTTTAGTTCCCTCTTCTATTTTGCTGAATATAAATTGTTGTGCAGTTGAATTAGCATTTTCGCCCCATAGCTGTGGCTTAACTCCATTATAACAATTCCAATCTGGTAGATCTATCGCTAAATTATCACATTTTGATACAATACTATATACATTATCTCCTCTTTTCTTTAATTGCCATAATTGTGTATCATCTTCCTTTACATCCTCTTGAGTTACATTACTTCCCCAATCTGGAATTATACCTTGAACGCTTAAATATTTCCCTGTTTGCTTATTTTTTATTTTATAATACCCTTCTGATTGATATTCTAATATGAATTTCTGTTGATTAGCATGTATATTCTGCCATAATTGTATTTTTGCTCCATTTTGGTTCGAACCATCCGTTATATCAAACGCAATATTTGTATTTATTACAGACAATATTTCGTATGTTCCATCTTCTAAATATTGTTCACTTCTTAAAAAATTATTTTGTATATTTTGCGGTGCTTCTATATCTCCATTGTTTTCTTCTATTACTCCATTATCTTCTTCAGAGATTTCTTCTGTTATATTATTGTTTTCTTCTAAATTAATGTTATTATCGGTTGATATATCATTTGTCATAATTTCATTTAGAGTATTTTCATTTATTATATTATTTTGAGCAAAAACAATATTACATATAACAACAGTAATTAAAAAACATATCCCCAATGTGACTTTAAGTTTATTCATTTGCTCCTCCTTTTATAGATTTTCTATTAGTCCTAAATATTATCATTATTTTCTCTTTTTCCATTATATTCATTTACTAAATATAGTGGCCTATTTTTTGATTCATTAAATATTCTTCCTAAATATTCTCCAATTATTCCAAACAACATAATTTGTATTCCAGAAAAAAACAATATTAATAAAATTGTTGCTTGAAAAGCTTGTATTGCTGTACTTGTAACAATTGCTTTTATAATAACATATATAAAATATATTACTAATGCTACAAAAGTTGGTATACACAAATATGTTGATATTCTTAATGGAGATGTTGTAAATGATGTAATTCCATCTATTGCCAAATCTACTAATTTTTTATAATTCCACTTTGTTTTACCTGCGACTCTAGGATCTCTGTCATATAAAATTTCCTTTTTCTTATATCCTATCCAGCTAAACATACTTTTAGAGCATCTTTGTGATTCTCTCATTTTCATTAAAGCATTTACACATCTTCTATCTAACAGCCTAAAATCCCCTGTATCTTTTTGTATAGGCACATTTGTTAAACTTTGTAATACTTTATAATACATTTTCGATGTAAATTTTTTAAACCAAGTTTCTCCTTTTCTGCTTTTTCTTCTTGCATATACATCGTCATATCCTTCTTCCCAGTATTTTAACATTTCTGGGATTAATTCTGGTGGATCTTGTAAATCTGCATCTATAATTATTACACAATCACCTGTTGAATAATCAAAACCTGCAATCATCGCAGTTTCTTTGCCAAAATTTCTTGAAAAATCGACATAACTAATTCTACTATCTTCTTCTCTCCATTTTTTGATTAATTCTAATGTTTTATCTGAACTTCCATCATTAATTAATAGTATCTCAAATTCATAATCTTTTATTTTATTGATTAATTCTTCTACTCTTTTTTTCAAAAAAGGAATTGATTCTTCTTCATTATATGCGGGTATTAAAATTGTTACCTTTTTCATTATTTATCACTTCTTTTCTTTATCTTTTTGAATATTTTGTTTTGAAAACATAATTATACCAATATATAATGGCATTATTAGTAGCATTGTATATACATATCTTAATTCTACTACTGGACCTGCAACAGATGTTAACCATAACCATAAAATTGGTAATAATGCAACTATCAAGTTATATTTTTTAGTATATATGCAATATGTTGCACAAGCTAATAACATCCAAAAATATAATCCTATACTAGAAATAAACATTGAAAATACTGGTAATGTTTTCATTGTAATATTGTTGTTTATACTGTTTATATATGTTAAATCTGATTTTCTATCTAAATGTATATCATATTTTTCAGAATTTGATACGTTTGGAATTTCTTTATCAGTTTCATCTCCTGGATATATTGCAGATACAGGATTGTCCAAAACACCTTCTGTCTCTTCGATAAAATTTGGTGTTCCCCAAATATTATAACTATTTGGTGCATAATAACCATATGTATTAAATAATAATGCAGAAATAGTATGGCCAGGATATTTTAATGCAAAATGAAAGTATAACTTTACTAAAGATATTTTATCTTGTTTTATTTGTTCTTCTGAAAAATCTGCTTTAATATTGTCAGATAATAAAGGATCATATCTTTCACTCATTTTTTCATATGAATTTGGTATATACTTATAAATGTTTTCTTTTTCTTCTTGTGATAAATTATTATATTCATATTTTACTATTCTAGCCAATTGTTGCATTGGTATACTAAACATTTCAGCTGTTCTTCCTGGAATTATTCCTATTGCATTAAATATTGGACCTTGTATTATAAAATATGCAATTATTGGTATTATAAATGTTGCAAAAGTTGCTTTTCTACATCCTTTGCATACTATTAATATAAAAGGTACAGTTAATAATAAAACATATATTCCATTATGTCTGAATAGTGTAGATATTAATAATAGTATTCCATATAATATAGGTTTCCAATTTTTATCGAAGAATTTCTTCTTTTCGATAATAATTTCTACTAATCCAATAATTACTAAAATTAATAATAATGAAAATATTAAGCTTTTTTCTACTCTTATAACATACATTCCTATTAATGGATTGAATAGTAATAGTAAAAATGTTATAATCCTCCACTTAAGATTTACATTTTTCTTTGCCAAATAATATAACATAAATGATAAAACTAAACTTGTTAAAACCATTTGCACTATTATATAAAGAGCTATGCCTGCATTACCTGTTCCAAATATAGCTTTTCCTAAATTCCAAATTCCTCCAAAAAATAGTGTATATAAAACAGGATTATAATTAGCATATTTTCTAAATCCAACAATCTGTTCTAAAGAATTAACTGCATCATATTGTATTAAACCTGGATAGTAATATAAAAAGTAAGGAATATATGATATAAAAAATATTAATGCTATAACAAAAAAGGATTTTTTATTAGCAGTAAAAAATTTATATTCTTTACTTTTTTCTCCCCATGCTTTACTTACTGCTGGAATCTTGTTAAATAAAACTACTAGTCCACTATTAAACAATATAAAATATGTAAATATTTTTATAATTATATATAAGACAAATTTCTTTGAATTCGGCATTGTTGTACTAAAATAAGTATTTCCTAAATCGCCTAATAAATAACAAACTGCAAATATAAATGCTAGTATAGAAGTACATCTCCATAATCTTTTATCTTTAATTTTAAAACTATAATATAGCAATATAGCAACTCCAGCTGTTTCAATTAAATAAAAAATTGTATAATCACTTGAATTAAATCCCAAGAAATTTGTATCCTTTACAAATCCAATATTCATTCCTAGAGCAATAAATATTGTTAATACAAATATAATAACATTTATATATTTATTAATAACTGCTGTTATTTTTTTCATTCCACTTTCCCCTTTGCTATTATCCTTAGTAAATACAAAAAATTTGCTAAAAAAGAAATTAAGTATAACTACTATAACTGTCAAGGCTAATTTAACAGGCATAAATGGTAATTGCATATGGCTATATAATATTATTACTCCACCTTGCTCTATTATCATAGTCACAGCTCTACCTAAGATAAATTTTACAAATTCATCAATATTTTCTTTAAATCCTTTTGCTTTAGTATTAAAAACCCATTTTCTATTTGTAAAGTATGCAAATAGCACTGCTGCAATAATTCCAATTGCACTGGCCCATGCACCATCTACTTTAAAATAAGCATTTAATATAAAAGAAACTAATAAATTTACAATTGTCGTTAATATTCCAAAAATTAAATAAGCGATAACCTCTTTAGTTAAATATTTTTTTGTTATTTCCTTTATTTTTTCCATTTTACTTTCCTTTCATTTTATGTACAACTTTTACAAAACCTCTCCAAAAAGGAATTTTCCAAAGTTTTTCTTTAAGTAATTCGTGTTTATAATTTAAGCCAGTTAAAGAATATGGTCGTCCATATACCTTTTTTTCATATTCTGTACATTCCCAATTATATTCTATTTGGTCATTCATCATATTGATTGTAATTAATTCTTTAGTTACGTTAATATTATTTGATAAATCTTTTCCATTATTTATTTTATCTTTATTAGGTTTTTGTACTGTGTTTTCTATAATACTATCCATTTCTGTTATCATATTTTTTATAGTAAATTTTTCTAAAATTCTTTGTCTACATTTACTCTTATATTGTTCTAAATTTTTCAATACTTTTTCGATTGCTTCTACATATGCATCTATCTCACTGTCTTTATAATCTTCACTATATATATCTTTTTCATTTTGCATGCAAGGTACTATAACTCCTACCTCTTCACTAATTAATTCTTTTTGTCCACCTACATCACTAGAAATTACTGGTACCCCCATACTTAATGACTCATATGCAGTTAGAGCTAACCCTTCTTTTATTGAACAATTAATTGTTAAATCACTTATTTTATATATTTCCTCTGTATTTTCTATATTTCCTAAAAATAAAATATTTTCAGTTAGCCCTAATTTATTTGCTTTTGTTTTCATTTTTGCTAACAAGTTTCCGCTACCAACTACTAAAACTTTAAAATCATTTCTTTTTTCTTTTAATTTCTTTACAATTTCCAATAATAACATTGGTCTTTTTTGTTCAGATATTCTACAAATATAACTAAAAATGTATTTCTTATCATTTACTACATTATATTTTTCTAATACTTCCTCTTTTTTGTATTTTTCTGGATTAAATTCATCCTCATCAACACCAATATATACTGTTTGTATTTCATCTTCATTTCGTCCAAAATAATTACATAAAATCTTTTTACTATTTTCATTACATACTAATGTTTTATCTAATACAGAACTTACCATTGTAGAATATCTTGAATAGCCTCCGTTCCTATTATACCATTCTTCCATATGCACATAATCTATTATTGGTATGTTTGTATTATTTGCTTTTAAATAAGGCAAAATACTATATCCAAATTTGCTATTTGAATTTAATACAACATTTATATTTTCTTTTTTTATAATATAATTAACAAACGCGAGCCAGAATTTCTGGTTCAAAAATGATGTTAAATCATATACCGTTGCATATTTTTCAAAATCCTGTCTTAACGTGTTTTTGTTTGGTTCTGTTGTTAATACAGTTATATTGTACTTTTCCTTATCTAATCCTTTTACTAAGTTTAAATTAAATCTATCTGCTCCTCCTGTTATAAGCCAAGGTACAATAAACAATAAATTTATCTTTCTACTTTTTTCTCGTAACTCTGGTTGTACAATAGTTTCAACCTTATCTAAAAGTAAATCGTAATTATAGTCTTGCTTAGGATATTGTATAGCAACTACTGGCTTAGTAATTTTACTTGCTGTTTCATTTATTATCTCCAAAGCTCTATTTCTATTATCTTTTGACTTTTTCAATTCTCCAGTTTTTTTTCTTCTATACCATTGTCCATAATAGCTCATGTGTACAGGATATTTTCCTATAGAAATTAATTTAAGCCAAAAATTCCAATCTTCATTTACAGCTTTTTCTCTTAGTCCATATCCACCAACAGCGTTAAAATCCGTTTTCCTAACCATAGCTGCAGAAACCAGTTCATTTTCTTTTTTCATTTTTTCAGAGTCAAACCATTTATTCCAAGTATAATCATCTGCATCAAAGCCAATTGAATCTGAATATACCCAAGCAGCATCATTATTGGTTTCTAAAGTCCAATATGCACATTCTAAATATGTTGGTTCTAATAAATCATCAGAATCTAAAAACATTAAATATTTAGCATTTTCTTGTGATTTTGAGGCTCCATAATCCCTTGTGGCAGATAACCCTTCATTTTCCTTATGAAATACTTTTATTCTTTTATCCTGTTTCGCAACTTCGTCTAATTTTTTTAAAGATTCTTCATCTTTAGAGCCATCATCTATAATTAATATTTCATAATATGGAAAAGTTTGATTTAAAACTGAATTAACTGATTGTTCTATATAAGCTTTATCATTATAAAATGGTATGACAACAGAGATTACAGGCTCTTTGTTCTTGTAATCTCTGTTGTCTAATCTTATTCTTCCTGGTTCTAATGAGAAATCATAATCTTCCTTCATTAAAGCCACTCTCCTTTTTTACAATTCTTCAGCAAATCTTTTTTGTAGTTTATTAAATAATAAATATCCTACTACACATAGTACTACACTTATTAATAGTGTCATTCCCAATGTCATAAAATCTGGTTGTTGTTGGTAATAGAAAATTGATCTATACCCATCTATTATAAAAGTCATTGGATTTAATCTTAATATCCATTGATAACTCTCTGGTATAATATTGGTTGCATACACTATTGGGGTTGCATAAAATAATAGTTGCAATGCAATTCCAATAAAATGTTGTAAATCTCTAAAATATACTGTAATGCTTGATACAAATAGTGATATACCTATTAACAAAACATATTGTACTAATAATATAAGTGGGTAAAATACAACATACCATGTTAGTCCCATTCCACTACCTAGTACAAATGCTAATATAATAATTGTTGAAATTACAAAATTCACGGCTTCACTTGTTACTACTGATATTGGTAAAATTTCTCTTGGGAAATATACTTTTTTTAGTATGTTTCCATTTTCTATCATTGTAAAAGACGATCTAGAAATCGCTGTAGAAAAGAAATTCCATGGAATTAAACCACAACATACAAATACCGTATAATTTTCCATATTACTTCTCATTATAAGTGGAAAAACTATGGCATACACAGCTATTTGAAGTAATGGATAAAGAAAAGACCATAAAACTCCTAATACCGAATTTTTATATTTTCCACCAACATCTTTTTTTATGCTAGATTTTAATAATTCTCTATATTCATATAAGTTCTTAAAAACTTTCATTATTCTTTCCTTTCTATCTTGTTTCTTTTAAATATTCATCTATAACTTTGTTTGTATCTCCATCCATTCTTATTACACCTTGATGTAGCCACACTGTTCTATCACATAATTCTCTTGCAGATTCCAAATTATGTGTTACAAAAACCATTGTTTTTCCTTCATTTTTTAATTCTTTCATTTTGTTTAAACATTTTTCTTGAAAATGTTGATCTCCAACAGATAAAATTTCATCTACAAGTAAAATTTCCGCATCAACATTAATAGCAACAGCAAAGGCTAATCTCATAAACATTCCTGATGAATATGTTCTTACTGGATTGTCGATATATTGTCCTAATTCTGAAAATTCTATAATTTGATCTAGTCTAGCATCTATTTCCTTTTTAGTTAACCCAAATATTGAAGCATTAAAATAGATATTTTCTCTTCCTGAAAAATCTTGATGAAAACCCGCGCCTAATTCTAATAATGATGTTAACTTCCCATGAGTTGTTATTTTTCCTTTATTGGGATATATTATTTTAGTCATTAATTTTAGCAATGTGGATTTTCCACTTCCATTTACTCCAATTAATGCGACTGCTTCACCTCTGTTAATATTTAAATTAATACCTTTTAGAACTTCTCTTACTTCTTTTCTATTTCTTTTCCAAAAAAGCATTTTCTCTTTTAAACTATTTGCTTTATCTAAATATACATTAAAGGTTTTATATACGTCTTGTACTTCTATACTATAATTATTTTCCACTTACCTTTAACCTCCATATCTTTTTATCGTGCTTATTATAGCATTACATATATTTCTTTTCAAGTTACATTATTTGCTTTTAAATTTATTTTTTATTTCTGTAATTCTTCTTTTTAATGTATTTTTATCAAATAATATATAATAAATTAATCTAACAAATTTGTTTCTATCTTTTAAATCTATCTTAGCATTATACATTAAATCTGTATCTTCTACATAATTTTCAATATATTCATCTATATTAAATATATTTTTTATAATTTCTTCATCTGATTCATTATTATAGCTAACTGTCGTTTTGTAACTTTCCCCAATTTCTCTATATTCATCCGCTGTTATTTGCAAAATTGGTAATCTATCTAACCATTTATAAAATTTTAAATATTCTTTAAATGGTAATGATGTATATTTCATATCACAACATAATAGCTCCTTATTATCCTTAAATAGCTTCATCATATCTGTTGTAAATTCTTTTGCTGCATCTTGAATAGTTGTTAATGCATAGTTATATGAATAATTAGTTATTTCTGATTCCTTCTTAGCTAACAATCGTTCTGATACATACTTACTTGTCCATTCTTGATAATTATTTATATTTCCACAATATATATCTATAGGCATATTAATTAATCTAGCTATATTCTTCCATATATTTTCATTACTTTCTATATCAAAAACAAGTATATCATTTTTACAAATTTCATTTAATTGTGCTTTTATATTCTCTAATTTTTTTACATGCTCTTCTTCTTTATAAAAATGCTTAATAATGATTGTAATAAATTTATTAAATGTATCTACATTATTAAATTTATCATTTAAGTTAATATTGTTAAGCTTGCATAAATTGCTTATTTCATCTTTATTACATTCAATATATGCCTTTATCTTATCTAATACTTCCACAGGAGTATAATCTAACACGTTAATTTTTTTAACAATTCTATAAAAGTCTATTTTACTCTGAAAGTTCAGTATTTTTAATTCTTCTTTATTTAAATATTCTATTTTTACAGCTGGAAATTTAGTATAATTTTTACTCATTAGTTCATATATTTTCATTAATAAGTAGCTATTATTAAAAATAAATATTATATCATTATAATTACTGTTTTGTAATTTGTCTAACATCATTTTTATTAAACCAAATGTATACATTCCTACAGCATAATATCCTATAAAAAATGGATCACCATTAAAATTTGTTTCTTCATTAAATGATATATATGGATTATCAAAGTATTTGCTTGCAACAATTGTTAACATGCACCTTACACTTACCATGTTTTCTTTTGAATCACAAATTTGATTTATTACTTCTCTGTTTAAAGGTATGTTTTTAAATTTATCGATTGCCTTTGGAAATTCCATAAAATTACATTCATTTACTTTTTCTTTACCAACATATACTGTTTCTATACCATTAGTTAATACTTCTGACTCTTTTTTTATCTGTATATTTAAATATCCATTTTTTTGCAAAATCTCTTTAAGTAGATTTTCATTGTAGCAATCATTTGAATAACATATTACTGTTTTTCCCATTGCTATTGATAATTTATATAATTCAAATGCAGTCTTTCTTTTGTAACTAAACATTTTTATCATACAAATTTCTTTTTCTTTTATTTTTTGCAATAATTCTTTTTCGATTTTATATTCATTATTAAGAAAATCATATATATCATTAATAGTTATACTAGCACCCTTATTCATTCTTCTTAATAAAATTTCGGATGTCTCTCTAAGTATTGCAAAATTCCAAATGCCTTTTGAACTTAATTCAGTTTCAAATTGTTCCTCTAATATCTTAAAAAAGTCACTTTTAGACCAAAATGGAATATTTATTAGTGTATCAAATATTTCAAAGCAAACATATTTAACAGTTTTATTACATATAGCTAATTTTATTTTTTCTAACCTATCATCCCAATCAGATATTATAGAATAAAAATACCCTCTATCTTCTATATCAGTATGTATTGGGCAATATTCTTCTAATTTTTCTTTTATTTTTGCTTGTTGTTCATCGGTAATTTGCATATCTTTAGCAATTTCAATATATATCTTATAATATAAACTCTTCCATAAAAGGAATTTTTCTTTATACTCTTCATATGCTTCCACATCTTTTAAGAATTTTTCAATAAAATTAAATGATGTTATTATATCTTCAATATTTGAAATCATTTTTTCATATTTTATTCCCTTGCTTGCTGTTGAAGATTTTTCGTGTTGACAATAATAATATACGTCATTATGAATTTTATTAACTCTTTTTGCAAAGTAAAATAGTATTGTAGAAAAAGCTATATCTTCAGTCATTACTAACCTTTTTTCCATATTTTTATAATATGGAAATGCTTTATCCCATAATGTTTTTTTATAAATTTTATTTGGCAAAATTGACCAAGAATAATTAAGACCAATTTGCTCCATATAATTTTCAAAACATTCTTTACCATTTAGTTCTTTTAATGGTTGTTGCATTAAGTTAAATATTTTCTGACTTCCGTCATCATATTGTAATATAAAATTATTAATAACAATATCAGAATCTGTCTCTATAGCTTTTTCCATCATAGTTCTATAATAGTCAACAGAAACATAATCGTCTGCATCTAAAAACGCAATATAATCTCCTGTTGCACTATTATAGCCTGTAAGTCTAGTTTGAAATATTCCTTTATTTTTATCATGTTTTATATATTTTATTTTATCTTTATATTTATTTGCTATTTCATCACAATTTCCGTTTGAACTATCATTTATTAATATTATTTCTAAATTGCTATATGACTGATTTATAAGGCTTTCTATACTTTTCTCTAAGTATTCTTCATTGTTATAATTTGGTATAATTACACTTAATTTTTTATAATCTGCCATATAACAATAACATCTCCCTTTTATTTTTTAACTGCATTATACAATTTTCTTAAAATCTTGTTTTTATAACATACTTCTCCAATTCTTCTTGATAATGTTTTTCTATCAAATACAAAATAATAAATTAATCTAACAAATTTACTTCTATTTTTTAAATCTACTGTAGAATTATATACTAATTCATTTTCTCCTAAAAATTCTGTTATATCGTTATCTATTCCAAATAAGTTGTCCATTGTTGCTTGATTTCTTATACTTAAATCTTGTGTCCAGTTTGTTACCATTTTTAGTGGTTCCCCAATTCCCACATTATCTTCGAAGATAACTGATGAGAATGGCATTTTATCTATTTCTTTTGAAGAATTTATATACGCCATAAATGGCAATGAAATATAATAATTTTGATAATATATTACGTCTATATCTTTTCCAAAAATATCCACAACATCTTTTACGAAATCTACTGCAGCATCTTGCATTGTTTTCATAGCAAATTCTACGGTATATGTATTCTCATATTTTTCAAATATTGGTTTAACTTCTTTTCCTTCTACATCATATCCTATACAAGATGGTGCTAATGCAGATAACATCATTTCGTAAGCATGTCCAGTAGTTGATGGCTTTGCATCAAAAAATGTTTTTAGTTTAAAGCCTCCTATTTGAGCATGTCTTAGTGCTTCTGAATGATTTATATTGCAAAAATAAGTATCTATTGGCTTCTCTAATAAATTAGATAAGAACATCTCTGGTCTCGCACTATATCCTATGTCAAATGTCGCAGAATTTCCTTCATACATTTTTTCGAAGTATTCTTTATATTTAGCCAAATTTTTATTTTGTTTTTCTTCATCATATAAATTATCTATTACTAAACTTATAAATCTATCAAAATTTTCTATAATTTTAAAATCTTCATCCATTTTTATTTTATGTTGCTTGCAAATTTCATCAAATTGCTTTTTATCTTTTACAGTTATACAATCTTTTATATATTTTAATATATCGTTAGGAGTATGATTTGTAACATTTATAACTTCTGATAATTTATATAAATCTAGTTTAGTTTGAATAGTTATAGGTATTAATGCTTTTCTTGAAATGTATAAATAATCTGATTCTGGAACATTTTTATATAGCTTTTTCATAATTTCGTAACATTTAATAGGTAAATAACCATCTCTAGCCATAAACACAATTTTTTTATAATCTTTCCCTTGCATATCATCTAACATCCATTTTGTTAATCCAAACATATACATTCCTAAAGTATAATATCCTATTAAATATGGGTCTGCATTAAAATCTGCTGTATAGTTAAATGATTTATAAGGATTGTCAAAATATTTATTGGCTACAATTCCCATCATACAACGAATTCCTAAAAAGTTTAATGAATTTCTATTATCTCTCCACATTGGTAAACTTTTAGTAAGCATTGCTGAAAGATTATGTGTTACATTTCTGTCTTGGAATACATCTGAAGCTTTTGGTAGATGGCATGCTTTTATTCCTATTTTTTTAGGATTTTCGTAATCTGATACATAATTGTCACCAATATGTGCCATTTCTTTTGCTTCTATTCCTTCTTTTTCTAATACATATTTAAATAAATCTGTATGTGCCTTTGTTATTTTTAATTCTGAAGATACATATATATTTGATAATTCAGTGTATTCATTTTTATTTAATATTTTCTCTATAACATCTTTAGGTAAGTACATATCTGATACACAAATTACTTTTTTACCTAAAGCTAATGCCATTTCGTATAATTCAAAACCTGTAAATCTCTTTGTACAAAATCTTATTTCATATTCTATTTCTTTTTGTTTTGTTTTTTCTAAGATTTCTTTATCAATGTGATATTCTTCCTCTATTGTTTGATATATTTCATCTAAGGTAATATCTTGGCATTTTTTATCTTCTTTTTCCTTTTTTACTCTTGTTTGAATCTCACTAAATATTCTTATTTTTGTAAAATCCATACCTGTACTATTTTTAGTAAATTTTCTAAATTCCTTATCTACAACAGAAAATAAATCTGTTGGATTTAAAAATGGTCTTACTACTAAAGTATCAAATACATCAAAACTAACATATTTAATTTCTTCATTTGCTATTTTTCTTTTTATTTGCTCTAAATTATCATTCCATACTGATTTTACGCATTTAAAATAATTTTTATCCAAAAATTCTTTGTGATTTTTTCCAAAGTTTTCTAATTTGCTTGCTACCTGCTTTTTTATTCCCGCATTTTCTGAATCATCTATTAATTTTTGATACATAAAATGTTTCCATTCTTCTGTATATTCTTCCATTTCATTATATATTTTTTCTTCTTTTAGAAAATCCTCTAACACTTTAAATACTTTTATTACCTCGTCAGCATCTTGTAAAATTTCATCTTTTGCTCTATTTTTTTTGTGTTCAATATAAAATACATTATCATTTTCGAATTTTGTAACTTTATTGGCATAAAAGAACAACATTGTAGATAATATAAACTCGGATGTATAATTTACATCTGCTTCAAATTTCTTTAAATTATTTAATGCTTTATCAAATATTTGCTTAGAATATATTTTATTCCAAATCTTATTCCAAAATGGATTTAGTCCATTTTGTTCGAAGAATTTTTTAAAACATTCTTTACCTTCTATAGATTTTAATGGTAATTGCATTAAATTATATATATTTTTTTCTCCGTTTTCTTTTTCATAAACAATATTTCCAATTACTATATCTGAATTATTTGCTTGTGCGTTATTTAAAGCATTTCTATAAAAATCTATTGAAGCATAATTATCAGCATCCAAAAACGCAATATATTCGCCTGTTGCTTTTTGTGCTCCTTGAATTCTTGCTTTAAATTTTCCTTGTCTTTCATCATTTTTTATGTAAATAATTCTCTTATCTTTTTCCATATATGATTTAACTAATTTATCACAATCTTCTTCTGGTTTATCGCATACTACTATTATTTCTATATTTTTATGTGTTTGTTCTATTAAACTGTTTAATGTTCTTTCTAAATATTTACTATTTTTATAATTTGGTACAACTATACTTATTTTTTTATTTGGTATCATCTTTTACATCCTTTCACTTTAGTTTTAAACTTTTGTCATTATATCATTACATATATTGCTTTTCAAGTTTATTATTAGCTAAATCTCTTCTTCGTCCTAATAAAGCCTGGCACATATAATAACACTATTAAGATCTTATTCAAAAATCCCTTTATTTCTTTTAAAGCTGGCTTTTTCTTATTAAGCACACAAAACAAAATATAATGCTTAATTACATATAACCTTTTTTTCAAACGTACTCCAACCATATCTTGCATTGTTAAGATTTCTTCAAAATATTTATAATATCCCTTTGGATTTTTCTTAAATATTTTATCTATATTTTTAGAATAACCATCTTTTTGATATTCGCATATCATAACTGGTTCATTATAGCATTTTATTTTATATTTTAAGTCCATTTTATGGTACATTCTAGCTTCTGTTACGAATTTTTCTTCACCTTCTAATTCATAACTATAATACTTTCTTTTATCTTTAAAGAAAGCAATTGCTTTTTCCCCATCTTCTAAATCTTTAAAATATAAATCGAACATTGTCGTCTTTTGCTCTTTAAATTCATTTCCTATATTTTGTCCATTTTGATCATATTTTAAAAAGCAAAGTCCATACAAGTCTTTTTCATATTTAGATTCTTCATATGCATCTTTTATATACAAAAATGCATTTTCCGAAAAATAATCATCAGAATCACATTCAATTATTAAATCTCCTCTTGCATAATCCATTAAATGATTTATTGCAGCCATTTTTCCTTGATTTACTTGTTTTAAATATTTTATATATATTTTATTTTCATCTCTTATTTTACTAATAACATTTTCTGTTTCATCTCTTGAACCATCATCCATTATTAGCCATTCTACTTCTATTCCTACATTTAAGTTCATTAATATACTTTCATACAGTCTGTTTAATAAATTTGCTCTATTATAAGTCGCTGTTAAAATTGATAATTTCATAATTATGCCTCACATTTTCTATATATTTATTGTCTTTACCTCTTCCTCTAAAAGCTTTTCTAATTTAGTAATTATTTTACTATTATCATATTTTTCTTGCTTTTCTGAAAAGCTTTTCTTGTTCTTTTGTATTACTTCTTTCAGTTCAGCATATATTGCTTCTTCACTATTTTTTACTATTATAGAATTTTCATAATTTTGAACTGCTTCTCTTGCTGCTGTATCTGTAATTATTATTGGCTTGTTTAATATTTTTGCCTCTTCTATTACCATTCCATATCCTTCAAACTCTGATAACAAACAGAAAAAATTGGCTTGTTTCATATATGGATAAGGATTTTCTCTTTTTCCTAAAAGATGAAATGTCTTTCCTACTTTTAAGTCTTCTATTTGTTTTTCTAAATTTTCTTTTTCTGATCCATCTCCTATTACATAAAACTCATGTTTAAATCCTTTATCTATTAGTTTTTTATGAACTCTTATTATTCTATCTATTGCTTTTTGTTTAGTAAGTCTTGCAACAGTTAAAAATGTTGTTGTTTTAGTAGTTAAAGGATCATCTATTTTTTCTTCTGACCCTTTTAAAACATTTTGTGGATTTATATAATTATATATAACTCTTTTATGAACTGGTTGTAGATATTCATCTCTTACATCTTTATAAAGTTCAACAAACTTATCCCTATTGTCTTTACTTACAAATACTAATGTTTGATATTTTCCATATGTTTTTTTATCTATAGCTACTTTAATTTTTGCTTTAATATCTTTTCCAAATACTTTTGTTATGTCGTTATGAACCCATGCAATTTTTCTCGTTTGTTTATTCTTTACCCCAAAAAGTCTAGTAATAGGTCCTTCAAGGAAAGCTATTTCTATATCATAATCACCCTTAATATATTTTTTATAAAAATGTTTATTGAATAATAATATTTTTAGAGAAGTTATTTTTTTCTTCAAATTTGACATATCATTAAACTGAAAATCATATATACTTTTTAGCTTTACATTTGAATTTAATTTTTTCTCAAACTCCCCTTTTGCATATATTGTAAGTATTGTAACTTCATATTTTTTGCTTAACTCATTTGCTAAATCAACTAAAACCTTTTCTGCCCCTCCTAATGTAAGGCTAGTTATTCCAAATAGAATTTTTTTCATAGCTTATCTCCTATATATTTATTCTTTTACTTTTGCCTCTCGTGTCTCTTTTTTTATACTACAAATTTTGTTTATTAATAGTGCACATATAACAGCTATAACTGTAGTAGTTGACATATTAAAGAATACATAACCAGAAAATACAGATATCGCAAATGCTAATCCTATTCCTAAAACATACATTATATATTCCACATCAATTTTCTTTATTTTTCTTATTCCAAAGTATATTCCATATACAAAAATTGCTAAAAATGGTCCAAAGTATAACAAAAATCCTAGTATTCCAAAATTAAATAAAAATGCTGGTATATCCATTTCTAACACTAATTCTCTATATTGATTCATATATCCGTTCCCAAATATTATTAATAGTGGATTGGCCTGATTTTTTACAAGAACCGCATTATAAATTAATTGTTGCATACGTTGGTCATTATTACTTATTCCCCATTTATTTGCTATATCATATAATTCTAGTATAGACTTCTTTTGGGCTTCATTCATATAAGAATCTTCTATCTGTCCATTATCTATTTTTTCTTTAATTTCCATTAAACTTCCAGTGATATGTGCTTCTTGATTTGTAGATTCGTCAACTATGTCTGATTCAATTTCTTTTAAGTGCTTTCTTCTTTCTATAGTATTTGATCCTACAAGAGTCACAATAATAATAACAACAAGCACTGCACCTATTCCACCTAGTATAACTTTTTTATTAATTTTTGTCTTTTTAATTATTTTCCCAACAATTTCCGCAAAAACAAAAGCTACTAATGCAATTATAAATCCAAATAGTCCTACTCTTGTTCCTATTAGTAAACATAAGAATATTCCCATTATAATTATTTCGCCTATAATTATTTTTCTATAATTTTTATCATTATTACTTAATAATATGAATAACGATAAAGTTAAAACTGCACTAATGCTATTTCCAGATTCAAACCAGCCTTTTATTCCTGTTCCTTCTATATAAGTTGATGATGATGTATTTGTAATAATTGCTAGTATTATTGATGCAAGATATATTGATACAGAAGAAATTATTGCTTTTTGTAATTTTTCTTTTTTCTTATCTTTAAATATATAAGCATAAATAAATAAAATTATTATCATAAAAGTATAATTCATTATGTATTGCATTTCATGTACAACATTACTATAACTAAATCCTGTATTTGCTGTATTAAAAAGTAATAAATGAGCTAATGCATATATTC
The DNA here is from genome assembly GCA_930990555.1 of uncultured Clostridium sp. Lineage (GTDB taxonomy): Bacteria > Bacillota > Clostridia > TANB77 > CAG-508 > Merdicola. The sequence continues at coordinate 143,965 of CAKNPW010000001.1, forward strand.
CATAAATTAATGCAACAATAAACATTCTTATTTTATGCTTACTTTTTATAAATAAATCTATAATTACTATTAGTGGAATTATAGGTCTTAGTATTGTTGATGGGGATATACTTGTATTAAATGTATTTCTAAAAATAAAACTTACAATATCCAATACTGGACATAATATTACAAATATTACCAATAAATTTTCTGTTAAACTCTTTGTATATATTTTCTTTTTTCCTTCCCTCCATGCTTTTACAGTTTTCATGATTGCTCCTTTTGTTATTTTTTATTTTCAAATCTTAATTTATACTAGGTTTAAGCAAATTTTTTTTGAATTTTCTTTCTTATAAATCTTATTCTTCCTAATTTTTCATATATTTTTAAGGTTTTTTCATTAACGCTTCTCATATATTTATTCTTTAGCCCCTTTTCCTTTAAATAAGGATTTTCTTTCCATTTTGGAAATGTTGAATTTAATTTTTTCCATGCATAATTTACCGTTTTTTCTCTTTCTGATTTTTCTTCAATCATAATCATTCTAAGCATTGAACTACACAATAAATATCTTGTGTAGTTGTATTCTAATTCATTTTTATACCTTTCATATATATTTTTTTCCTTATAAAATTCTAATACATTATCTAATACTTCAATTATTTCTGCTGTTTTACTTGTTTGTGTATTTGATATAGAATTTTCTCTTTGTACATAATGTATAAAAGGTTTCTTCACTATTGAAATACTATTTATAAATGGTACTAACTTATAAAAGAACTCAACATCCTCATATCTTAATCCTACTGGGAACTTTATCCTCGTTTTTTCTAGCAATTCTCTTTTTATTAATTTATTCCAAGCTACTACTCTAGCATTTAATAACATATCCCTTCTGTCTTTATATGCTCTACCTTTACTTTCTATTGTTTCCTCTGGATATTCCCATAAATAATCGCATTCTACAATATCTGCTTTATCCATTTTAGCTGTTACATACATTTCTTCATACATTTCTTCTTCTACATAATCATCTGAGTCTAAAAAAGCTATATATTCTCCAGTAGCATATGGGAAAGCATAATTTCTCGCGTCAGATAAACCACCGTTTTCTTTTTCTAAATATACTATTTTGTCTGGATATTTTTTCTTATATTCTTTAGCAATTTCTTCTGAACCATCTTTGCTTCCATCATTTACCAATATAATTTCTATATCTTCTAATGACTGTTCTACTAAAGATTTTATTGACCTTTCTATAAATTCTTCTACGTTATAGAATGGTACTATAATGCTAACTTTTTTCATTTATATCTCCTCTATTCAATTTAATTATTTCATTTGTAAATATAATTTTATGTTTGTACTTAACAGCAGCCTTTTTACTAATTGCTTTATATTTCTTACTTTTATATTTTTTGCCATTTTTCTTTTTTGTATTTCTTTGATAAATTTTGCTTGTTCTTCTAGCTTTAATTCTTTTGCTTTTAAAATTATCGCATTTGTATAATATATCTTTAAATTTTGTTTTGTTAGTTTACTTAAATAAAGTTTTTGAATTAACTTTATTGCTTTATCATAATGTTTTAGAGCATCATATGCTTTTTTTATAGTTTTATTATAGTTTTCATTTCTTGTTATGCTATTATCACTTTGAATATAATAATAACCATAAAAATTTATAGAGACCATTGTTTTTGCAAGTACAATTATAAATGGAATCAAACCGAAATCTTCATGTTCTGTTCCTACTGCAAACTTCAAGTTGTTTTTTTCGAATATTTCTTTTTTTATTAAATATACACATGGTGAATCTAGTAATACATCTGTATTATATAATTTATTAAATCCTTCTTCTCCTGTTGTTTTTTCAAAAGTAGCTCCTGGCACTATTTCTAATGTTTCGCCATCTTCATTTACCCTTTGCAATTTAAATTTTATTAATTCTATATCTTCATTTATGTACTCTTCCAATGTTTTTAATAGAGCTTTATCAAGGTAGTCATCAGAATCTAGAAACATAACATATTCGCCATTTGCTTTTTCTATTCCATAATTTCTTGTATCTGCAACTCCAGTGTTTTCTTTACTATAGTATCTTATTAAATCTGGGTATTTATTTTTATATTCATTTATTATTTGCTCAGAATTATCTATACTTCCATCATTAATAATTACCAGTTCTAAATTTTCATACTCTTGTGCTATTACCGAATCAAAGCATCTTTTTAAATATTTTTCTGTATTATATACAGGAATTATAATACTAACCTTCTTCATTTTCTCTCCAATCTAAATAGGAATCTAAGGATGTTCTGTTGACTTTTCAACTATAACCCACCTACACGAAATTAGCTGTGGTCGAAATTTTCAATTTCACAGCCACAGATATATGTGAAACCGAAAATTTCTGATATAGCCTAAAATTTCATATTTATAAAGCTTTGCTTATCCTAAAATTTATTTATAATCTCTTCTAATTGATTAAATATATTGTTATTATATTTTTTTGCATCAAACTTTTTGGTTATGTTATATCCATTTTCTATAAACTCCTTCATTGCTTTATATATTTCAGTTTCATCTTTTTCTACCACTATACCACGTCCTTCTACTTGTTCGTAATCTGATACGTCTGTTGTAATAATTGGCTTATTTAGGATAAAAGATTCCAAATATACTACTGGATATCCCTCATAATCAGAAGATAAAACAACACAATCAGCTAATTTATAATATGGATATGGATTTTTCTTTCTTCCTAGGAATATTACTTCATTCTCTAACTTTTTATTTTTTACTTCTTCCTTATATAAATTTGTATCTGGTCCATCACCAATAAAAACTATTCTAAATTTTTTATTATCTTTTTTTAATTGTTCTGCTGAATAAATTATTCTAGTCAACTTTTTTTGTCTTTCATCATGTCTTCCGACATTCAAAAATGTAACTACATTATCTTTCTTTAAATCATTTACTTGCTCTTCAGCTTGATTTAATATTCGCTTATCATTTACTAAATTATTACATGTTAAAACTTTATCTTTTAATTTTGGATAAACTGCTATAAAACTATCCTTACCTTCTTTTGACACAAATATAATTTTCTTAAATTTTTTTATCTTTCTTTTGTCAAAAAAGCTTTTCATTTGTTTCCTATCGTTATTATACAAGCTTAAATAATCTGCATGTCCCCATATTGCATTATTTTTTGAACATATTCTTGCCATAAAACTTGCAGGCAAAGAATATGTTGCAAAACTTGCTGCAAAATCAAATTTATTTTTATATCTTCGTATGAATTTATATCTTTTAATTAAATTATTAATTTTTCTTTTTAATACATTTTTATCTTTTGCTGGTGCATATTCTATTATCTTAATGTTTGGAGAAATTTTGTCTAAAAAAACTCCTTCTTTTTTTTCTAGAGCAATAGTTATTTCATATCCTTTTTCTAGTAAAAAATTGGTAAGAGTTACAAGAGAAGTTTCTATTCCACCTAAATCTAAATTATATGCTGCAAATAATAATTTTTTCATATTAATTACACCTTCATTTCTCCCTACTTTTTCTTATGCCATTTTATATTAAAACTGTGTATGTGTCAACGAAATAATGAGTTTTTAAAGGTATTTATGGAGTTTCTTAAAACTGCATTATATATACAAAAAACAACCCAAGAAATTTTCGTTTCTTCGGTTGTTTCTTCACACTTAAATTATATTTACAACATTTTTTCTTAATTATTGTCTATAAAATCTTCAATTAGTTTTATCATATGATCTGTTTCGCTTTTAAAATGTTTGGGTTTAAATGATTTTGCTTTATTTAAAGCTTTTTCTAAATCATCTAATTCAGTTACACCAATCAAAAAATCTTGTTTATCAAAAGAATCAACTATTTGTATCTGGTGATCATTTATATGTTCGCCAAAAGCACTTAAACGTGGTACTGCGATTACTTTTTTTTCCATTTTTAATGCCATTACTATAGATCCTACTCCCCCATGTGTTATAACTAGGTTTGCTTTTTCTATTAATTCTTTTAATTTTTCTTCTGGCATTAGACTATAAATTTCCATGTCTTTTGACTCATATTTAGTTCTTCCCGCTTGTACTACCACTTTTTCTGTAATTACTTTTTTATTAATTAATTCTTGTATTTTATCTAGCAAGCGATGAAAACTATTATCCTGTGTACCTAATAATACTAATATCAATATATTGACCCTCCCAATTTTGCTTTTGGATATAATTTTAACATTTCTTTCCATTGCACAATAAACAAGTCTGCAAATTTATAAATAAGTTTTCCTGTTGCTGTTTTTGAATTCCTATTTGCAAATGTTTCTATATATATAATCTTACTACCAAATATTTTTCCCAGTATACACATTGGACCTGCATTATGTGTGCCTGTTGTTACTATATATTTAGGTCTAATTTTTATATAGTAAAATACTGTTAATATACAATTCCATAAAAACTTAAATGGGTATACAAATGGATGTGACCTCGTTCCATATACCATATACGAAATCCTTTTTCCATATTGTTTTTTAAAACCTTCTGTAAATTTATCTTTTTCTGTTATTATATGATAATCATACTTTTCAAACATTGGTTTTAATTGCATTAATTCATTAAAATGCCCACCTGTACTAGATATAAATAGTACTTTCTTTTTTTTCATATTGCCTCCACATTTATTTAGCTAGTTTTATTCTTCTGTTTTATTTTGTTCTTTGTCTTTTTGAAGTTCTACATATCTTTTTATTTTCATTGTTGTTGTTTTTGCAAATTCATCATGTTTTAATTCTAGATTTTTTATTGCTTTATATGATGTTAAACTCTTATTTACATCTTTTATTTTATTCCAAATTATTTTATGTATCTCTTCTTCGCTTAAATCTTTTCCATGTAATCTTTCTATTTCTTCCATGTTTGGTATAACTTTTGCAGATATTATTAATTCTTTTTCTCCCTCTACTTCTTTACCATATACCATACATTCTTGGATTTCTGGAACTTTAGATAATAATAATTCTATTTCTTCTGGATAAATATTTTTTCCGTTTTGTGTTACTATAACATTTTTGCTTCTACCTGTAACATATACATAACCATCTTTATCTTGATAACCAATATCTCCAGAATTAAACCAACCATCATGTACCACTTCTTTTGTTGCTTCTTCATCCTCATAATATCCAAGCATTAATGTTTGGCTCTTAATCCAGATTTCTCCTTCTCCATTTTCATTTGGATTATGAATCTTTATTTGTGCACAGTTTACTGGAAGTCCAACTGAACCAACTCTTGGGTCACATTCTGGTGTAAGTGCTGCAATTGGAGCAGTTTCTGTTAAACCATATCCTTGTAAGAATTCGATTCCTATATCTTGAACCCATTTTCCTATCTTTTTATCTATTGGTGCTGCTGCAGAAACTATGATTCTCATATTTCCACCTAAATTGTCATATATCTCTTTAAATACTTTTCTTTTAATATCGATTCCAACATTTTTTAATGCATTTGTTAAGTGAATCATAGAATTTACTAACCCTGCTTTACCACTTTTCTCTATTGATTGATTTATTTTTTTGTATAAACTTTCAACTAATAATGGTACTGCAAGCATTGCTGTTGGTTTTGCTTCTTGCATGTCTGGTACTATATATCTTAGTCCTCCACAAATTGCAACTGATGATCCATTTGCAAATGGTAATAGTGCACCAATTGATGATTCATATGTATGATGTAATGGTAATACAGAGAAAAATCTATCTCTTTCATATAGTTTTACATATTTTGAAACTGCATTTACATTTTCTGCTAAATTTCTGTGGCATAACATAACACCTTTAGCTTGTGATGTTGTTCCAGATGTGAATATTAAAAATTTGAATTCTTCTGGATCTATCTCTACATCCATATATTCTGTATTTCCTGCGTCTGTTAATTTTTTACCTTCTGCTATTACATGCTCTATTCCGACATCTCTACCTTGTACACCCTCGTCACTATTCATTTCGATAAAATATTTTACCATTGGTAAATTATCTTTTATTTTATCTATTGAATCTTTTTTCTTTTTAGAATAAATTACTGCACTAGCATGTGAACGTTTTATAACATTTTCTATTTCGTTGTTTGGTAATTCTTTATCTACAGGAACTGCAATACCAACTCCACATAGAATTGAGAAATATGATACATACCAGTAATATGTATTTTCACCTATAATTATAATTCTTTCATTTGTTAGATTTAAGTACTTCATAAGACCTGTACCTAAATTAATTACATCATTTCCAAATCTTTCATAAGTAAATTCTTCAAATTTAGCTTTATGATCATGATTTGGTCTTTCTAAAATATATATATTATTTTTGTATTTTTCTATTGACCTTTTAAATATTTCTTTTACTGTTTTATAATGTGTTTCTGGATAGAACTTATTTTTAGATTTTTTATCTTTTATTTGATCTATTTTGTCATAATTAACTTGCATTTCTTGTATGTTTTCCATATCTTCCATTTTCATCTTAGGAAATTTAAAATCTGGTAATTTAAAATCTCTTAAAATTCTCATAATACTATCACTCCTATACGTTTATATTATGGCACAATTATTTAGTTTTGTAAATGTTTATGGACCGGTTAGTATAATAATTTTCTATATTGTATAAATAATACCTATTACTTCGATAGACTTTTTCTGATTTTCTATTAAAAGAATTAGTCCCTCATAAATTCAAACTAGAATTCATGAGGGATATGCAAAAGTTATTACTTATTATTTAATTTTGATTTTTTACTTCTCTTTTGCCAATTGCGCGTCCAAAAATTCTTGTATTGGGAACCCATAATCAAAGTAGCGATAAAAGATAATATTCCAGTCATTTATATTGCTGTCTTCATCTTCGTACTCTATCCTTTCGCTTTCCTTCATCTGCTTAAATGCAGTAGAAGTTGGGTCTATTATAAATATTGGTTCGGGTAATGGTTTATCGCTTTTTGACCATATAAAATCTTCTGTATCCAACAGAAACATATTTTTATCTATTATATAGTCATCAATATAAAACATTATTAAATCATCCGGAAGCTTTTCTTTGTTTCCGAAAATAACCGGCCCAGCATTCAATATTCCCATATTACGTGTAAAAAAACACGATTTCTTTAATTTTTCTAGTATCCCATTTGAAACTACTTCTTCTAAATGTTTCATTGTAAATGATAAACTTGGCAAATCACTTGTAGTTTGCCATGTTATAGAATTAATGTCCACGTACCACCATTGTTTATACAACGATGGATCTACATATAAATATATCGACTCTTCTGTTGTTCTTTCCTCTGGCAATATCTTGGTAATTATAGTTTTTCCGTCTACCTGCCGTATAAGAAAAACTCTTTTTAGCCAGTTAAAAAATTCTTTTCCAACTGTTTGTTCTGTTATTTCTTTCATAATACTTCCTCCTCATAACTTTTGCTTTTCCTGATTTTGCTTACCATATTTAATATATTACCATAAACACATTATGTCAATAGGTTTGCTTCGTCTTTACGCAAATAAATAAATCTTCTTATTATTTATTTGTATTTTATCATATTTTGTGCTAAAATTTTTAACTGTATAAAGGAGGCAATTTTATGGGATATTTTGAACACGATTTTGAAATTGGCTTAAGAGATGTAGAAAATCCTAACTATTTAAGTAATAAAGCAATTTTAGCTTTTTTTGAAAATATTGGTTCTTACCATTCTGATAGTATTAATTTTGGATTAAATGAAATACCTAAAACAAATTCTTCTTGGGTTTTACTTGGTTGGAAAGTTAAAGTTTTAAAAAGACCAATTTATGGAGATAAATTACATATAGTTACATGGGCTAGAAATACAGAGAAATTCTCTACCTATCGTGATTATGAAGTGTATAATAAAAATGATGAATTAGTCATCGTTGGAACTTCTAAATGGGTTTTAATAGATACTACGACTGGCAAATTAAGGCCTATTCCAGAAGAAATAATTCATTTATATAATCCAGATACAAAAACTGTTTTTCCAAATGAAGAAGCATTACTTTCAAAATTAACAGAATCTGAACATTATGATACTGTTTGTACAAGTATTGTAGGGCGTTCTCAAATCGATTTAAACAACCATATGCATAATTTATATTATTTGGATATGGCTTATGAAGTTCTTCCTGAAGAAATTTATAAAAGTAATACATTTGACTTTTTTGAAATAGTCTATAAAAAACAAATTAGACTACATGATACAGTAAAATGTTATTATGTTTTAGAAGGAAATACTCATAAAGTAATTATAAAAAGTCTAGATGATAAAAAGATTCATGCTATTATTGTATTCAAATAGTGCCTTTAAAACCAGAGCAATATTTAATTTGCTCTGGTCTTTATTTTAAAATATCATATATATTTTCGAATACATATCCTTTCTCTTTTAATGCTTGTATTAATTGTGGTAATAATTCATATGTACTTTTTTTAGTTCCTATATCATGCATTAATATAACTACACTATTTTTATCTCCAATTGTACTTTCTACATAGTTCATCATATCATTTACATTATCTAAGCCTGCTGCATCAGCTGTTAAAGCATTCCAATCTAAATGTGCCACATTGTTTTGGTTTAATAAATTAACTGCTTCTGCCTTAACATTTGCATATTTTCCTCCAGATGTTCCTCCTGGAAATCTAAATACCCTAGAATTATAATTTTGATCTCCTATTGCATTTTTTATAGCTGTTTCTGTTCGGTTATATTCATCTAATACTGCCTGTGGTGAAGAATATATATTAGTATAAACATGTGTAAAGCTATGGTTTGCTATATAATTACCTTCTTGATATGCTCTTTTTACTATATCTGGATATCTTTCGGCATTACTTCCTAATACAAAAAATGTTGCTCTAACATTATTCTGCTTTAATATATCCAAAATTGGAATAGTAACAGATTTTGAAGGACCATCATCAAATGTTAGAAAAACTCTTTTATAATCTGAACTATATATGTGTGATACTCTATCTACAATTTTATTTTTTTTGGCATTATCCGAAAAGAATAATTCATGAGTAGGTTTATTTTTTGCTAATATCTCACTCTCTATCATACTTATATTTTTATTATAATGATGCATACCCAAAAATATCGCTGTAGATATAAGTGATATGATTAATATCAAAACTATTGTAATTATTACTACTTTTTTTATATTCAAACGAGGTTTTACTTCTATTAAATCTAATGTCATTCTTACTCACCTAGCATTTATTTTTTCGCATATATTATATATCAACAATATTTAAAATTCAATACAAAATATATTTTGATTTCTGCCTTTATAGTATTTTACATGATTTTTGAACTTTAAGCTCCGGCCCTAAAATTCAAAAAAGGGATTTTGAGGAACGTCCCCAAATCCCTATCATTTATGCTTCGTCTTTTGTTGTATTTATTTTTAATAATTTAAATATTTCTACGATTACTAATGGAGCTATTATTAATAAAATTGTTTCTATTAAGTTACTCATTGGTAAAATTGGTATACTGAATATATGTCTTAATGTTGGAACTAGTAATATTACAAGCATTAATGCTGCTGATGCTCCTATTGCTAGCAATAACATTTTGTTGTTAAATGGATGTGTTTTGAATATAGATTTTTTATTATTTCTAATATTAAATACATGTACTAATTCTGAAAATGCTAATACCATAAATGCCATTGTTTGACCTATTTCTACTTTTACTTCTTGTGGCTCTACATATTCTGCACCATTTGATAAAGCTTCATCTAAATTTTCTACTTCTTCTACACTATATAAGGTTCCTTCTACTTTTACCATAGTAGGTAAATTCTCTTCTGGTGTAGCAAGACCTATTATAAATGCTGCAAGTGTAAGTAAACCAATCATTATACCTTGGTATACAACTCTAAAACTCATACCTTTTGTGAATATACCTTTTTGTTTCTTTGGTTTTCTCTTCATTACGTCATCTTCTGCTGGATCTACTGCTAATGCTAATGCTGGAAGGGAATCTGTTACTAAATTAACCCATAATATATGAATTGGAAGTAGTACTTCTATTAAGCCTATATCTATTCCAAATGCACTTCCAAGCCAAGGTGTAATTAATATTGCAAGGAATAATACTATAATTTCACCAACATTACTAGAAAGTAAGAATTGAATTGCTTTTAATATATTATCATAAATACGTCTTCCTTCTTCTACAGATGATACTATTGTTGCAAAATTGTCATCCGTTAATATTACATCTGCTGCTTCCTTAGAAACATCTGTACCTACAATTCCCATTGCACAACCAATATCTGCAGTTTTTAATGCTGGTGCATCATTTACACCATCACCAGTCATAGCAACAATTTCTCCGTTTGCTTGCCAAGCTTTTACTATTCTGACTTTATGTTCTGGTGATACTCTGGCATATACTGAATATTTTCTAATATTTTTTGTTAAGTCTTCATCTGACATTTCTTCAAGTTCACTACCAGTAATTGCCTCATCTGCATTTTCTAATATTCCTAACGCTTTTGCTATTGCAACAGCTGTAATTTTATGGTCTCCAGTAATCATGACAGTTTTTATTCCAGCTGTTTTACATTTTTCTACTGCTACTTTAACTTCTTCTCTTGGTGGATCTATCATTCCAACCATTCCAACAAATATTAGATCATTTTCTATGTTTTTCATTTCTTCGTCTGTTGGTTCATGATTTAATTCTTTATATGCCATAGATAATACTCTTAGAGCTTCTTTCGCCATTTCAACATTGTATTTATCTATTTCCTTTTTATAATTTTCTAAATCTGATTTTATTTCTCCATTTACTACATAAGAATTACATCTTGCTAGTAATTCATCGATTCCACCTTTTGTATAAACAAGATATTTTTCTCCTACTTTATTTACTGTTGTCATTAATTTCCTGTCAGAATCAAATGGAATTTCTTTTACTCTCTTTAGCTCTAAAGTTTCTTTTACGTTATAATTGATCTTAAATCCTAAATCTATTAATGCTGTTTCTGTAGGATCTCCTGTTAATTGATTGTTTGCACCAATCTTTGTATCGTTACACAATGTACAAACCTGCATTAATCTATCTAATTCGTTACTTATATCTTTTACATTCGCAACTTCTTCTATTTTATTGTTTACAAATACTTTTTGCACTGTCATTTTATTTTGTGTTAGTGTGCCAGTTTTATCTGAACAAATAACTGTAGCACTTCCTAATGTTTCTACTGCTGGCAATTTTTTTATAATGGCATTTTTCTTTACCATTCTTTGAACACCTATAGCTAAAACTATTGTAGAAACTGCTGCTAAGCCTTCTGGAATGGCTGCTACAGCTAAACTTACAGCTGTCATGAACATATCTATTACATCTTTACCATAAGCAATTCCTATTACAAATATTACTATACATATTGCAAGTGCTGCTATTCCTAATGTTTTTCCTAATTTATTTAATTTTGTTTGAAGTGGTGTTTCTGTTCCTTCTGTATCATTAATAATTTTAGCAATTTTACCTACTTCTGTATTCATTCCTGTTTCTACTACAATACCTTTTCCTCTTCCATATGTTATAAGTGAAGAAGAAAAAAGCATATTTGTTCTATCTCCAAGACTAACTTTTTCATCAACTATTGTTTCTATATTTTTATCTACTGGTACAGATTCACCTGTTAATGATGCTTCTTGTGATTTTAAATTTGCACTTTCTACTATTCTTAAGTCTGCTGGTACATAGTCACCTGTATCTAAAACAACAATATCTCCTGGTACTAATTCTCTAGATTGTACTACTGTTACTTTTCCATTACGTACTACTTTTGATGCATGTGCACTCAGTTTTTGTAGTGCTTCTAGTGATTTTTCTGCTTTACTTTCTTGTACTACACCTATTATTGCATTAAGTACTACAACTATTAAAATTATAATTGTATCTGTTATTCCTTCCCCTTCTGCAATTCCTACAGCTCCAGATACTATTGCTGCAATAATTAAAACAATTATCATAAAATCCTTAAATTGTTCTAAAAATTTAACAAATAAAGATTTTTTCTTTTTTTGTTTTAATTCGTTCATTCCGTATTTTTCATATCTTGCCTTTACTTGCTCTTCTGTTAAGCCTTCTTTAATATTGGTTTCTAGTTCTTTTTCTATTTGACTTATTCCTTTGTTAAACCAACTCACTATTCATCTCTCCTTTTTTAATATTATACACAAAAAGCAAGACTTTAAAAAACTTTTTGTGTTTTCTAAAAGTCTTGCTTACCTACACTAGGTTACTAACCAGAATTTTTCGCGACTGTTGATTAGTAGTTTATAAGCTACTCCCTTTTAAAGTAGTTGTATTTTATCACTTAATAAAAATTTTTTCAATATCTTTTATATAATTTATTTTATTATTTTGTAGGTTAGTCAATCATATGTCACACTTTTTTGAAAAATATATACTTTGAGTA
>CAKNPW010000002.1 GCA_930990555.1 uncultured Clostridium sp.
TTGGTATTTCCTTTTTTTATTTTTACTGTGACATATCTATTGTAAACCTATATTTGAGCAGAAATATTACAATAATTTTACAAATATTACTAATTTATCTTATTTTTCATATTTATCCATAATTGATTTAAATCTTGATATAATATTTTTTCTTCAACTTTTTCTACATCTATCCATAGTGTTTCTTCCTTATCTTTAGGATTAATTTTTCTAGTAACAATTCCTGTGTCTTTAGCTAAATATAAGTGAAGCTCTACGTTCTCTCCTGCAGGAGTTATATATTTTAAAATTCCTATTTCTTCTTCGTTAATGATTGAACAAGTATGTCCGGTTTCTTCTTCTGTTTCTCTTACTGCACATTCTATTAATGTTTCACCTTTCTCCAAATGTCCTTTTGGGAACGCATAACTCTTATCATTTTTGTTATATACCAAACATATTTCTTTATTTTGTAAATTTATTAATACTGTTCCAGCTTTTAATGTCTTCATTATTTATCCTCCTATAATTAATAAATTTTTATCAATTTAAAATCTGTATAATCACAGCTGGTCATAATATATTCTATTCCGTCAATATTTTTTTCTACTACAAATTTATGTGCAGGGCCATGTAAGTGTCCATAAATGCATTTCTTTACATTATAGTCTTCCATTATTCTTACAAAATCCGAGATTTCGTCTATCTTTAATGGTGGATAATGTAAACATGCAATAATTTCTTTATCTTTTCCAAATCCATTTACACCATCTTCTAAAGATAATTTGAGTCTTTGTTTTTCCCTATTGTATATTTTTTCATCATCTTCTTGAAGTCCACTAAAATTCCATCCTCTAGTCCCACAAATTATTTTATTTTCAAATTCATAACTATTATTATATATAAAATCTATATCTGTAAAACCAATACTATTTATATATTTCTTCATACTTGTTAAGGTTCCCCACCAATAATCGTGGTTACCTTTTAGTAACAATTTTTTTCCAGGTAAATTATGTATAAATTCAAAATCTTTATATGTATCTTGAAGTTGCATTGACCAAGAGAAGTCTCCTCCTAGAATTACTAAATCTTCTTCTTTTACTTTATTTCTCCAGTCCTCTTGTATTTTGCTTTCATAGTTTTGCCAACCAAATATATCCATTGGCTTATCTGTATTAAATGATAAATGCAAGTCCGAAATTGCATAGATTGACATTCTTCATCCTCTTTCTAATTATTATAATTTTAAATTTGGTACAGCATTTAATTTTAAATCTGAGAAATTTCCTTTTAAGTAATTATAATATCCAGCTGATGCTATCATTGCTGCATTGTCTGTACATAATTTAAGTTCTGGATAATATACTTTTATATTTTCTTTCTCTTCTAATTCTTTAAATGCTTTCCTAATATAGCTATTTGCAGAAACACCTCCTGCTAATGCTATTTTATTTATATTAGTCTCTTTTACAGCTTTCTTTGTATTTTCTAACAAGATTTCTGCAACATCTTTTTCGAAGCTTGCTGCTAAGTCTGCTTTGTTTATATCAGGTGTTTTATGATGTAAATTTATGATTGCTGTTTTCAATCCACTAAAACTAAAATCTAAACCATCTATATGAACTTTAGGTAAAACTATATTGGGAGTTCCTTCTTGTGCTAGTTTATCCATTTTAGGTCCTCCTGGATATCCTAAGCCTATAACCCTTGCTATTTTATCAAAAGCTTCTCCTACTGCATCATCTCTGGTTTTTCCCAATATTTCAAATTCTGTATAATCTTTTACTAAAACAAGTTGTGTATTTCCTCCTGATATTAGTAATGTTAAAAATGGAGGTTTTAAGTCTTTATATGTTATATAGTTTGCTGCAATATGTCCTTGGATATGATTTACACCAATAAGTGGTTTATTGGTTGCATAACTTAATGCTTTTGCATAAGATACTCCTACTAATAACGCTCCTACTAATCCTGGTCCATATGTACATGCAATTCCATCTACATCATCGATTTTTATATTTGCTTCTTTTAATGCTTCTTTCATTACAGGTGAAATATTTTCCACATGATTTCTAGATGCAATTTCTGGTACAACTCCACCATATAATTCATGAATACTTATTTGTGTATTTATTACATTTGATAAAACTTCTCTACCATTTTTTACAATTGCTACAGATGTTTCATCACAACTCGATTCTATTCCCAAAATTATTATATCTTTCATTTTTTTCTCCTTTTATCGCTTAAAAGTATACCATTTATTCAGTTATAAGTAAAGTCATTACTTCGTCTTCTCACTTTTTTTGTATGTTTGCACTAAAAAAGGACTATTCTTAAAATTTCCGGTAAAACCGGGATTTTTAAGAACGTCCCCAAATCCCTATTGCTAAAATATTGCAAATCCTATGTTTAGTAAAAAGTTTAATATAGCATTTATTATTGGTGATGTAATTCTTGATGCTATTGGTGTTAACCAAATTATTATAAAGGCTATATAAAATATATTTTCATGTTCTATAAACCATCTTCTTGCATTTATAGGTAAAAAATGTGCTAATATCTTTGAACCATCTAATGGTGGTAATGGTATTAAGTTAAATACCCCTAAACCAATATTAACAATAATAATATCTAAGATTATTGTTGCTACAACTCCTCCAGCCATTGTCCATATACTAGGTACAAATTTTGCAAGCGCCGCAAATATTAATGCAAATACTAGAGCTAATATAAAGTTCATAATTGGTCCTGCTGCTGATACTATAGCTTCTGCCGCACTTGTAGAAATTCTTCCTTTAAAATTTCTTGGGTTTATTTCTACTGGTTTACCCCAACCAATATGAGCAAATATAAGCATTATAATACCTATTGGATCCAAATGTGATAATGGATTTAAGCTTAATCTACCTTGCATTTTTGGTGTTTCATCTCCAAGTTTTACTGCTGCAAAAGCATGTGCAAACTCGTGAAATGTTATCGCTATTAAAACTCCTGGTAAACTTAGTAACAATCCTAATAAACTTACTCCACCTGTCATAATATTACTAATTACCATTATTAACAATATTATATATAAATAACTACTTCCCCCTGGAAAATAAAACATTCTTTTCTCTCCTTTGCTAATTTAATGGTTTCATTGCATTAATTTATTAAAACATTTTTCAAATTTTTAGTCTTATAAAATATATCATATATTATTTAAAATTTCAATTATTTAATAGTACCTTTTATAAAATGGTGTTATATCTCTTAAAACAAAAATAAACCCTCCATGTTTTGTATAACATTTTGGGCTCATTTTAATTATTTTAAATTTTACTTACTAATGGTTTGATTTAACATCCATAAATTTTTCATATATAAAGAAATATAATTATCCATTAAACTAGATGTTCCATACTCCTTTTGATTATCAGCTTCTTCTTTTATCTCAGTTACTTTCTTAAGTAAAGTATTATAGTCTGTTATAATATTTTTAATAACTTCGCATCCATCTATTTTCTCATTTTTAGCTTCAACAATACAAGTATTATCAAGGTAATCTTTCATTGTTCCTAAAGGCTCACTGTTAAGCATTAAGATATGCTCTGCAACTTCATCTATTTGTTCATTTATTTCATCATAATATTCTTCTAATTTTGTATGCATTGTAAAGAAATCTTTTCCTTTAACATTCCAATGATAATTCTGAAGTTTTCTGTAAAATACATTTAAATCAGCAAGTAAACAATTTAAATTTTTAACTGAATTTTCCATAAATAGCCTCCTTATTCTTTTAAACTAATTTTTCCAATAAGCTAACATTTTATACATTTTTAGGTAAAAAAAACTGTTTGTTCAAATACAAACAGTTTTTTCATTTAAATTTTTATTTAGTTGTTTTATTATTTTAGTTTAATGGTTTCATTGTTGGGAATAATAATACATCTCTTATTGATGCAGCATCTGTTAATAACATAACAAATCTATCTACTCCTATTCCTAATCCTCCTGTAGGTGGTAAACCAATCTCTAATGCATTAATATAATCTTCGTCCATCATTCCTGCTTCGTCATCACCTGCATCTCTTGCTTCCACTTGTTTCTTAAATCTTTCATATTGGTCAATTGGATCATTTAATTCTGAGAAAGCATTACCATATTCTCTTCCACCAATAAATATTTCAAATCTTTCTGTAAGTCTTGGATCTGCTTGTTTTCTTTTAGCAAGTGGTGAAATTTCTACTGGATAATCATATATAAATGTTGGTTGTATTAAAGTCTTTTCTACATATTCATCAAAGAATAAACTAATAACGTCTCCTCTAGTTTCTTTAGTTTTATCTGGAATTTCTATTCCTTTTTCTTTTGCTAAAGCAACTGCTTCTTCGTCTGTATTTATGTTATTAAAGTCTATTCCTGTTACTTCTTTGATAGAATCAATCATTGTAATTCTCTTAAATTTAGGTGTTAAATCTATATCTTGTCCTTGATATGTTATTTTAGTTGTACCTAATACTCTTTTTGCAACCTCAGAGAATAATTCTTCTGTTATATCCATCATATCATTATAGTCTTGGTAAGCAGCATATAACTCTATAGAAGTAAATTCTGGATTATGTCTTATATCCATACCTTCATTTCTAAATATTCTACCCATTTCATATACTTTATCATACCCACCAACGATTAATCTTTTTAAGTTTAATTCTGTAGCAATTCTTAAATACATATCTATATTTAGTGCATTATGGTGTGTTATAAATGGTTTTGCTGTTGCACCGCCAGAAATAGTATTTAACATTGGTGTGTCAACTTCTAAATATCCCTTTTCATCCAATATATTTCTTATTTCTTTTACTATTTTACTTCTAATTTCGAAAGTTTTCTTAACTTCTGGATTTACAATTAAGTCAACATATCTTTGTCTATATCTTAAATCTGGGTCTTTTAGGCCATGGAATTTTTCTGGTAATGGTCTTAAAGATTTAGATAATAATGTTACTTCTTTTGCATGAACAGATATTTCTCCAGTTCTAGTTTTAAATACAAAACCTTTTATTCCTATAAAGTCACCAATATCATAAGTCTTAAATTCTTTATAACTTTCTTCGCCTAAATCATTTATACTTACATAACTTTGGATTTTTTCATCACTATCTTGTATTGTACAAAAAGAAGCCTTTCCCATTATTCTTTTTGCAATTATTCTACCTGCAACTGATACATCTTTTTCTTCATATTCATCATAGTTTGCTTTAATTTGTCCTGCAGTTTCTGTTCTATCGTATTTTGTTATTGCAAAAGGATCTTTTCCCTCTTTTCTTAACTCATCTAACTTTTCCCTTCTAATCTTCATTAATTGATTTATATCTACTTCTTCATTAACATTATGATCCATTAAAATCTCCCTTTCCTTGTTAAAATCTTGCCCTATTATATAACAAATTTCTAATATTGTAAACCTGCAGCATTATAAATCTACCACTACATAAAGAATCTCATCTATATATTTGATTTGTATTTCTTCATTGCTTGGGTTCTCAAAATACTTATCTACAATTTCTTTATCTGCATATTGCTTTTCTAATTTAATATTTTTGTCCCCATATATTCCAAACATATTACTAAAATCTCTTGATAATAGATAATATGAATTATAAAATGTAATTTCTGAATTATATAATTCTTTTAACCTATTGCCATTTGTAGTATAATATACTGCATATTTTTTTACATTTATTCCTTGGTCTTGTAAATTTTTAGCTTCTGTTTCTATTATTTTTACAAATCTTTCATCTAGTTCATTTGCAAATTTAAATTCACTTGTTACTTTTACAGTATTACATACACTTAATATAAAATAAAGTATTACCATAGTTGTTAATATATTTAAATATATTTTTTTGCCTTCTAGCATTTCCATACTACATATCATATAAATAAATAACGCTGGTATAGCTGCTCCTAATGATAATGCACATCTAAAACATAGTTCTATTGATTGTATTGGGAAAAATATAAATATAGAAACTATGTATATATAAAACACTATTAATGCATTTATCGGCTGTGTAACGTTTTTATTCTTTATTCCATATACGAATGTTACTATTAATATTAATAAGCTAGCACTAATAAAAATATATTTAGGAAAATATCCACAGCAATCTATAAGAAAATCATCCATCTGCATAATGTTTCTTTTCAATATGCTCATATATTTTTCTACACTTGGAAATCTCTCTGTAAGTTCTAACTTAGTAATATATGGAACTATACTTACTATTAAAAAGCTTAGTATTGTAGAAATTATAATAGTAATTGCTGGACTTAATATTTTCTTAAAAAACTCTTTATTAATTTTTTTGGTTTCTAATAAGCACATCAAAAATGCAGTCGCTATATATATAGTAACTGTTCCTTGATACCATAACATTCCTAGAACAGCATATATAAATCCCATTTTTTTGTTTTTATTTATTACGGTATTTTTTAGTGATAATATATATAATAAAATACTTGTTGCAATTGCAAAAGCCTCAATAAATTGCATTGTATCTATCTGAACGAAATTGAAAATAAATGTATAACTAACTAAAAAGTATATGCATTTATTTTTTGTATTCTTCGCTTTTTTATAATGATTTATAATCATATACAACTGTAAAACTGTAATTGCAGATATAAAAATTGCAATTGCTAAATTTATAATATACCATACCTTATAGCTTGGATTTATTATTCCAACTAAACTTACAATTCCTGCAAGAAATAATCTTCCATCTCTTATATATGCATCTTTTAATGCATAATCTGTATATCCTTGCGAAATTATTCTATATGTATCTATCGAATAATATCCATCCCAGAAAAACCAATAGCTGACAACTGCAATAATTATAGATATTACTACAATAATTACTTTCTCTTTTCTTTTCATTCTTCACCTCTTTAAAATATGTCTTTACTATATACAAAAAGCTACCAGATGGTAGCCTTTTACAGTAGTATTATTCACATTAAATGTTTGTCCTTTTATCAGGATAAGATGGATATACTGGACTGAATTTAAGCCATTAGTACTGCTTTTCCTCTTTTTGTACATAGTTTTCAGAATCTTTTTTATAATATAAATAATGTCTATTCTAATTTTTTATCTATAAATGTCAGAATTGTAGTTTTTCCTCCGTTTACTGTAATATTCTTCACTGTTTCTGATAGTTCGTAACCCTCTGGTACAGAAATTTGCTCTAATATATATTCTCCTTCTGGAACACCATAGAACATTACCTTGCCATCAGTTCCACTATCGATTTCGCCATATGTCTTACCATCTTTGCTTTTAAGTGCAAATCTTGCACCAATTATTGGATTATCATCATTGTCTATAGCTGTTAAATCAATTGTACCAATTGTTGTTACCGTTGACCATTCAATTGTTGAATTTCCTTCTAAATTATCTAATTCAGTCTTTAATCTTACATAATCTTGTGTGTCTGTATCTGCTTTCTCATAAATTAAACCGACTGTTCTATCAACAGATCCCTCAAATTTTATATCAAAAGTACAATCCGCTTCTGAACTATTTATTCTAACATATACAGAATCCCCGTCAGCTAATAATGTCTTTTCATTACCATTTTCATCTGTAATCATTGCAGATGCAGGTGCATCTTCTAATGTTGCTCTAATATAATTTACTTTTGATTCGTTTACTTCTTGCATTGATACAGTATATGGTCCTATTAAAGCATCATCACCAATATTTTTAACTATATTAATATTTGCATTATCTATATGCATTGTTGGTACATCTGTAAATGGCTCATTTTCAGCCTTTTCAACTAATTTACTTGCTGCATTAATTATTCTATTACAACTCTCTTCTTTTCCTTCTATTGGTTCTACATTTTCAACTCTAAATATTTTGGTAGCTTTATGTGATTCACCAGTTCTATTCATAACCTCCCATATAGCCATTTGAGTTGCAATATAAGCTTCGTCAATACTTACACATTCCATTTCTTCTGGAGTACGATTAGGATAACCATTTATTAATATAGCTAACCCTTGGTCTGATAAATAATTTCTAAATGTCATCAACTCACCATTTTGCTCTTCAGCACCATAATCGATGGAATAAGCAACATCTTCCCCTAAAGATAATTCTTTATATGATACTTCTTCTTGATTATATGTATCATATGCTATAACCATTGAATCTGGAGTTTTTTCTCCTGGCATTTGTGGATCATGCTTTGTCTCTTCTGAAGATATTTCGTTAGATGATACTACATTGTTTGAAACACTTGTATTTTCTTGATTATCATTTTTTTTCAAGAAATACATAACTAAAGCAATAATAACAATAAGTATAACTACCCATAGGACATAATTTCTTGTAGTACGAGTCCTCTTATTTATTATTTGGTTAGCATTTACTGTCTTGTTGTCTTCTTTTTTCTTTTCCATAATACTCTCCCCTTATTATTTATTTTTAAAACTATAGTTATTATATGATTCTTTAAAATCAATTTCAATAAATACTAAGCATTTTCTTTAGAAATCATTTAAAATCCCAGAACAATTGTGAACTTCGTTCATACTAAGAAGGTGTCCTAAAATAGGACACCTTCTTCTTTATTTTACATTGAATGCTTACCTTTTCCTCTCTTTGTTTTCTTTTCTTGCTTTATTTCTTCTGCATAATTATAAAAATCATCTAATGCTTGTTGATGTCTATAATTTAAAGATGCTGTGTCTTCTTTCTTTTCTTCTATTTCATCCTTACTATTAGGAGCCTCTTCTTTCTGTTCTTCTCTTGCTTTTCGTATTTCCTCTAATTTTTTCTCATCAGCTAATTCTTCTATAGCTTTTGGCTCCTTAGATGCAGCTTCATCTTTAAGTTCTTGCATAGCTTTTGGTTCTTCTCTTTCTATTACTTGTGTGTTATCTATATATTCATCTTCATTCCATTCCTCTTCATCTTCTCTACTTCTTGAATATAGAGAGATTGCAAGTATAATACCAACAAAACACATTAATCCTGTTGCTCCACCAATTATCTGCTCAATTGTTAATGGACCAAACATAGTATCTTCTTCTTTTAGATCGGGATAACTTAGGTATACAGGTACACTTTCATCTTTAGTATCCTCTATAGTCTCGTTAGAAACTTGATTAGTAGCATCTTCACTAGTTTCATTTTCTATTGAATTGTTACTATCTGTACTGCGAACACTACTACTAGCAGAATTTACCGCAAGGCAAAACGTACTTGATGAAAAAACTAATAATATTGTTACAATTACCCAAATTATTTTTTTATTTATCTTTTGCATAGGACTCCTCCTTATAAAGCAGAAATTTTCTGCCTTTAGTATATAATAAACAAGTTTTTTCGTCAACAAAAGACTATTATATTATTAAATTAACATATAACTTTTTTATACTCCTATATTCTTAATTTTTGACCAACATAAATATAATTTATGTTTCCTATACCATTTAATTCTGCTATCTCAATTATAGTTTTTCCAAATCTTCTCGCTATTGTATACAGTGTATCTCCTCTTTTTACAGTATATATACAATGTCCAGAATCATATTCTCCAATGCTTATATTTATTGGTATTCGTATTACCTGATTAATATATATTCTATTAACATTTCTAATTCCATTTATATATGCAAGTTCTTTTACAGTAGTATTATATTTATTAGCAATTCCCCATAAAGTATCCCCTCTTTTTATTCTATAACTCATATATTTCGTTTGTATATTAGCAGTACTTTTAGCAATTATTAATCTTTGCCCTGGATATATAAGATTTGGATTAGAAATGCCATTATTATTTACAATGTTTTGTACAGTCGTATTAAATCTTTTTGCAATACTATATAAAGTGTCTCCCCTTTGTACAATATAAATTGTATTATTTTTATCATCACTACCAGTACTTATAGAATTATTTTTAGTTGGTATTAATAATGTTTCATTAGCATAAATCATATTAGGATTTTGTATATTATTTAATCTTACAAGTTCATTAACGGTTGTATTATATCTTTGTGCTATTTCTGATAGTGTATCTCCTCTTTGAATTGTATATCTTATATAATCGTCAACATTACCCGTATTTCCACTATTTTCATTGTTTTCTTCATTACTTGGTATTTCTTCTTGACTATCTAATAATATCTCGCTTGTAAATCTATCTCTATCAACATAACCGTTTATTCCTGGTACAGTTCCCCTATCTGTATATTGAAATCCTTCCCATACGCTCCATTTACCATTATCTGACGGATTACTCACATAATATTGAGCAACCCACAAAGGATATTCATTTGCAAGTTCTTGGCTAAATATGTTCCTTGCTGATGAAGTATTACTATAAATTATCATTTCTTTATTTGTTAATTGTTGTACTCTTTCTAAAAATACTCGCGAAATTTCGTTTACTTCACTTGTTGATAAATTCCCAAAATTCTCGAAGTCCATCGCTAACTTACAAGTAGGAATAGTTCCTGCTATTGTATTTGCAAAGTGTTCTGCTTCTAATATAGCCTCTTCTGTAGTTCGTGCTCTTACATAATGATAAAACCCTATATTAAGTCCATTACTTCTAGCACCTTCATAATTTCTACGAAAATAGCTATCAACTATATTCTGACCCTCACTAGATTTTATGTACACAAAGCCTATACCAGAATTTTTCACTTGTGAAAAATCTATTTCTCCTTGCCATCCACTAACGTCTATACCTTCATATACTCTTCCTGCAGGTTCAATTGCATAAATATTAGGCTGGAATATAATCAAGAAATTAGTAATTATATAAACAACAAAAATAACCTTAACAATTCTCTTCATAAACTCACCTACTTATTGTAGTTTATGATTTTTTTCTTGTTAAGGTTCTTAAGAATTAAGGGCGTTCTTCGGGAATTTTGGACGATGCTTATATCCCGAAAAGGGAAAAAAGAACGTCCCCAATTCCCGAACGTTCCAAATTTCCTACATATGTAATCTTTTTTTAGTTTCTTCCCACATTGCCTTTCCACATAAAATTACTGTTAGTAATAAAGACAGTCCTGCTATTCCACTTGCAACAATTGTTAAAATTTTATTTTCCAGTACTCCACAAAATAGTAATATTAATTGAATCATACTAAATAAAAATGTTAACATATGATACATTGCATATCTCATATATCTTTTTCTACTTACAATTGTTAAAACCATTAGCGTTGAATTTGCTACCATAATTACTATTGGTATTGCTATATTTATTGACCAGCCACTATAACCCAAGAAATAATCTATTGCCAGTATTAATAATGACACAAATAAACATTGTACAAATACATTTGAAGCTATATTAATATTTCTCTTTTTAGTATAAATTACCGTTCCATATACATATATTATCCCTGCTATGCAAAGCATTGACCAATGGTTTGTTTTATCTACAAGAACATTTATAATTAGCAAAATATTAATAATAATTATAGATATTGCTATTGATGCAATTAAGATTATATTATTTCTTTTTATATTAGATAATTTTGGATATAACATATTAAACACCATTACTTTCTATTTCAACATGAATTCCTAATTCTTCTAAAATCTTTTTAAATTCATCTTCTATCTTTGTTTGCATTAATATTGATGTAAATGTAAAAAACATTTTATCTTCGTATGAACATGTTGAACATTTTATTTTTTCAACTCTCTCTGGAGCAATCAAAAAGAAAAAGTCTTCTATATATTTTTGATAATCTGCAATAATACCAATTCTACCGATATTTGAAAAAGTAGTTGTCGTATATTTTCTAATTTCTAAATAACTTAATCTTACAAATATTTGCTTCATAAATAATGGAATTATTCTTATAAAAAAGTTATTTCCCAGTTTAACATTTAATGACATTGTTTTCATTACTTCTTCTGGTTTTAATAAATTTTCAAAATCTGATTTTACCAATTTTAAAACATCATCTAAATTGTTAAAATCAACCTTTTTACCATCTGCTGTAACTGTTATATAAGAAAAGAAATTACTCAATGTCTTGGATTTAAAATACTTTTTCAAATTTACAGGTACACAAATTTTTATAGGCTTATTACTAGTAGTATTCTTCATGTTGCCTAAATAAATAGCCTTTATTAATACCGCTGTTAAAAATTGAGTAATAGTAACTTCCTTTTGCTTGCTAATTTCTTTTAACTTAATTAAATCTATAATTTCATGCGTTGCTCTTATAGCTTCAAATGGAATCTTTCTTCCTTTTAAAATATATGCCTTTTTACTTATAGAATTATTCTTAGCTTTTTTATTATAGTTTTTTAAATAACTATCTTCTATATTAAAATCAAATTTTCTGTCTGTTCTTACTACATTTTTAAAGTCTTTTGCATATTCTATTTCTATATATTGATAAACTATTTCTTTAAAAAATTGTACTGCACTATTTCCATCTGTTAATGAATGAAAAATATCTATATTGATTTTTCTATCAAAATAAGTAACCTTAAATAAATAATCGTTGTTGGTGTTTGGATCAATATATTTGCATGGATAATCTTTTTCTTCTTCTATTACTATTTTTTTATCATTATACTCAAAATAATACCAAAAAAATCCTTTTCTTAATCTTACTTTAAAGAATTCAAATTTGTTAAGTGCATTATTTACAGCTTTTTCTAATAGTTTTGGACTAACTTTATCCTTCATTACAGCAGATATCCTAAAAACACTACTATATTTTCTGCTAGAAGATAATGGAAATATCTTAGCAGAATTATCAAGTCTTCTCCAAACTAATTCCTTTTTTTCTTTTCTTCTCATTTTTAGCTCCTTAATTATTTTTTAATAATTCTATCATTTGTTTATATGGCTCTTGAACCAGTGGGTCACTTTCTTTATCTTTGTATTTATATAAAAGCCAAATATGTGTTGCTTGTTCTGTTTCATAAACATTAATATTAGTTCCAACTTTTTCCGCTCTTTCTTTTAATACTCCCACATCTGCATTTAATATATCATATGTCCCTGTAAAAATAGACACATTTTGTAATTTATCTAATGGTCCATCTACAGGATTTACTAAATAACTATCTATTCCATCTTTTCCTGCATAATTTTCGCCAGCTAATTTTAGTGCTGCTTTATTAAGCATAGGATCATTTTCTTCTATTTCTGCAATTTTAGGATTATTCATCCTTACATCTAACCATGGTGATATTAGTATTGTTTGGTTTGGCATAGCTATATTTTCTTCTCCCATTTTTTCTACTAAAGCTAATGCTAAACCTCCACCAGCGGAATCTCCCATTACTACCAAATTAGATGATTCCACTTGCTGTATAACTTTTTTATAAAGTGATTCCATCATTTCGATAGTATCTTTATAATTATATTTTGGAGTAAGTGGATAATCTGGAAGTATTATTGTACAACCCAATTGATTTATAATATCTCCACATGTTTTCCAATGCTCTTTTTCTAAATCTGCAACATACGATCCACCATGAACATACATTATCACTAAATCATTTGTTACACCTTTTTTTGGCTTAATTACATATACTGGTCTATTTTCTACTTCATATTTACTTAAATTATATTCCTTTTTGATGTATCCTGGTACTTTTGCTTTTATGTCTCCTTTAAATAAATATATAATTAACACTACTGCACATATTGTTCCAATTAATATTATAGCTAATAATATTTTAACTATAACAAATAACTTTGCTGTTGTCATTTTTCTTCCTTCCTTATTTGCCTTGCTCTAATTTATGTCTTATATTTTATCATATTTTATCTAGTTGTAAAATAATTAAATAGAAAAAGCACTTATCTCTTAAAAAGAAATAAGTGCTTTTGCAGAGGTTATAAAATGCTTAATTAAACAGTTTCATTTTTACTGGCCATTTCTTTAATAATAGGCCATAATTCAAACGGTGCATCTTCGATGCTATCGTTTTCTAAATAATAGCCTCCTTCGAACTTTTCTGGAACCATAAAACGGTCTTCTCTTATATTATAAATCTGCACATTTTCTATCGATGGCTCATTATTATTTTCAGTAGCTGGATATATTATTCCTTCTACATAAAAATACATATCTTTTAATGCTTCTTCATCATATTTCTTAACCAACATTCTCTGCCCAATTTTGCAGTCTAAGAACATTATGAATTCTTTGTCTATATCGGTGCGGTAAAACTCCACCTCACTCACAACTGAATCTGAATCAATCTCGTAGTCAAAATACCCTTCAACTGGATTAAACCACCTAATATCATCAGTTTCCAAAAGAACTGCATCTTCACTTTTGTCCTCTGGTACAAATACCATTTCAATATTCTCTTGCTTAAGTTCTTTTGAAAGACTTGGACAAAGTTTTCTTACTTTGCGATTATCCTCTGTAAACAGATAGGCTGTTTGCAACCGGATAATTGATATTTCCGAAAATTTCTTCATTTTCTACCCTCCATATATAACCTCTGCATTTGCAAATTATTTTTGCGTGAATTTTATTATATTCCCTTCATAAAGCTTGGTCAATATTTTTTATCTAATTCTTAACCAGCACTCTAAAAAAGACCATCTAAAATTAGATAGTCTTTTAGTATAATTTATTTTTGAAAATCTTCTATATCAGACACATTTAACGCAAAATATGGTAATTCTTTATCTTTTTCTTTTAAGAATATTACAAATGAATCATTAAAAGAAAAATCTCTAATATCTTGTGGCTCTACTGCATTTGTTATTACAGCCATACCAGCTTCGCTAGTTAATTTTGCACCTTCTTTGTTTAATTCAAATTCAATAGTTTGCATTGCTTTTTCTATTGTTAATTTTTCGCCATTAACATCTTCAAATTCTTTATTTTCTAAATCTGTATATTCTTTTTCAGAATTAATACTAATTTCTGGAACTTGCAAAATCTCAGCTTCTTCTAATGAATTATTTCCTGTGTAATTTGTTCTTTCATTAGTTATTTTTTCCCAAATCTGATTAAAATTTTGTATTGTATTTGCTCTACACAAAATTATTTCATCGTTTGTTGTAGTTGCTATTGATATAGCTTTATCCTTTTCGTTGTTATAATATAATACACTAACCTGGCTTCTTGCTTCTGAATTAGAATTTGCTTTTAACCCAAAGTAACTTGTTTTAGTATCTTTTCCTGCAAAATCTCCTGTTTCTAAATCATCAAAAGGTGTTGCAAATTTTAAATCTTTTACAAGCATTGCATATATTAGATATTTTTTAGCATTTGCATCTGTATTCCAATTAAAATTATTTATAAAATCGCTTGTTTTTCCAAATTTATTATTTAAATCTGTTTCTATTTGTGTTTTTAATTCTGGCGAGATTACTCCATAAGTTTTATAATAATCTTCTTCTGAAATCATATCTGCTGAAAAAGCAGATTTATTAAGGTTATCTACACAATCTAATTGAGGAGAAAATTCTATATCTTGCTTAACAATCTCATTTTTTAAATCATTCCAAACTATTTGGAATGTACCACACCACATAGTATTTCCTTTTACCTTATCGGCTAATGTTGGAACTATTTTCACATCGTCTTCTTCGGATGTAAAAACTGGTGTAATTGTATTTTGTATAATGTCTTGTGCTTTTTCTGCAATTTGTTCGTTATATTTACCTATTAAAACTATAATTGCAACGATTATAGCTATTAGAACAATAAATAGAACTATATTGACTTTTTTATTTTCCATATTTTTCACCTCATTTTTTGCCATTATACCAATATTGCAATATTTTTACAATACTCTATTTATGTATTCTTCTAAACATTCCCCTGTATTTTTCATCTCTTTTGCAATATCTTTTCCTACATATCTGTAATGCCATTCCTCGTTAGAAACTTTTGTTATATCAATTTTATCTTTAGGATATCTTAATATAAAACCATATTTGTAACTATTAGCATTTAGCCATTCCCACATAGGTTCATTCTTTTCTGGATTAGTAGGATTACTAAAATCTATTGCAAGTCCAGTTTCGTGTTCAGAATACCCTGGTTTTTGAACTTCAGAATTTGTTTTTTCTATTGCTTCTTTTTCTGTCATACCTTCGTTCTTATATGCTTTAATTCTTCTATCATATATATCTTGTTGCTCTTCTTTATCTCTATAAGCAGTATTTATATTTAAATTAATTCCATCTTTTTTAGCATCTTTAAACATATTATCTAGATCATTAATAATACTACTGTCAACCAAACACCCATTATATTCTACTAAATTTGCTATGTAATCGTCTGGTATTTTATTAGTTCCATTTACCAAAATAACATTCATATTATCATCTACTTCCATAGTATTTGTATTTATTGCATATGTATCAAACTGTATATAACCTTCTTGATGCAAAAATACCAATATACTAATAAAAATTATAATAAGAATTATTTTTGAGGAATTCTTCTTTTTTTTCATTATATATTTCTCCTTAAAAAGCCCATATTTACATATGGACTTTTAATGTTTAAATTATTCTTTATTTGCAGATTTTTTTCTAATTAATATTAAAGGTGTTTGCTCTTGTCCTTGTCCTGTTGGATTATCTCTTATTAGTCCTTTTAGTTCTTCTTCTGTTAATTTTATATCATCAGAATGTCCAATTACTTCTTGTCCTAAATCATTAGCATCAACAATCATACAAGAAATTCCTAACTTATCATGTATTTCGTTACATACTTTTGATGGATTTTCTGGTAATAATATTCCTATATCTCCATATTCCTTCCATACATGGTCATAAAAACCATCTAACCCACTTACTTCTTGTCCAACTATTTCGTAAAATACTCCTTTTTTACCAAATAATTTGGTAACAGCACTTGCTAAACTTGCCCATAGCACTTTTAATAGTCCTACTTGATTAATAGCAAATTGCATTTTTATTGGTTCTCCAACACCAACACCTGCAGTAGTTTTATGCGCAAATTTAGATAAAAACTTTGCCCAAAATCCTACTTTTATATCTTCTCTTTTTAAAACTCTATTTTGACATAAGGCAATTATTTTTTCACTACTTGAGATTATATCTCCTTCTTGATAAATCGGTGAAACATATTCTTTAAATAAATCTATATAACTATCTCCTTGTTTTACAAATCTAGTTTTTATAGCATGTCTTAAATAAACTTCTCCATTAACCTCTATTTCTACATTTTTTCCTTTATTAGCATGAAATTCCATTGTAATCCACCTTTCTTTCATTTGTTTTTGTTATTTTATCCCTATTCTATATTTTTTTCAATACTTAAAATAGTTTTATTATGTATATTATAATTTGATAAAAGATATTTATTTGTGCAATGCCAGCTAATGTTCCAGTTATTAACCTTCTACAATTAGTAGATTCCTTTATTTCCTTAAATTGAATATACCAATCTAAAAACATTATTCCTAAAAATATAAAATCTAAATATATTGGAATATTAACTTTTACAAAAATAAATATTACAGAAATAATCTGTCCCAATAATATTCCTGTACATCTACTACAAATAGGAAACTGAAATTCTCCTATTTTAAAACTTCTATCTTCTCTTTGATGACAACCACACCTATTTCCTAGACGCATAGACCATGCCCATATTTTTCTTTGTGTACTCTTTTTCATTAAAATTTATTCCCGCAATCATTACATATATTTGTTGTTTTAGTAGTAGTTGTTGTATCTCCAGTATTACATAAGCCACACAATATTCCTGGCCATCCAAACAGTAAATAGCCACAACACGCGTCTCCGCCATCAAAACCTTTGGTATGTGTATTAGTATTTACAATACTCGATATATTTTCGCTTCCACATCTAGGACATTTCATACGTTCTCCTCCTAATTTTTTTCTAATTATATATATATTATGTAAAAAAATCAATTAATGTTTTCTTAATTCTTGTATATTAGGTTTATAAATGTTAAAATAAGTTTCGAAAGGAGCAGACTATATATGTACAAAAAAGATTGGTTATTAAATCAAATAGATGATTTAGTTGAATTTTTAGCAAAAGTATTCTTAAATCAAACTTCAACAGAATATCTTCCAGAAAATATTGTAAATTCAACTTCTGATGAATTATATAATTCACTTGATAAATTAATTTGTGAAAACAAAATTAATGAAGCAGAAAATTTATTATTTGATAAAATAGATGTTCAAAATCCTAAGCATCTTGCAATCGCTATAAATTTTTACGATAAACTTAATAAATTACCAGATGAAACTTTAGAAGAAGCTAATTATTCAAGAGAAGAAATAAATCAAGGATTAAACGATATTTTAGATAAATTTGGAATTAAAATAGATTTAAAATAGCTCATTTAAAAATAAATGAGCTATTTTTGGGTGAATTTATCCCAATGCAACATCTAGAATCATCATAACTACAAATCCTAATGCTACACCAATTGTACCAATGTTAGTGTGTTCCCCTGCTTGTGATTCTGGTATTAACTCTTCAACTACTACATATATCATTGCCCCTGCAGCAAATGCTAAAATATATGGCAATATTGGAACTACTGCATTAGTAAATAATATTGCGACAACTGCTGCTAATGGTTCTACAATTCCAGAAAGAGTTCCATATAAAAACGCTTTTCCTTTTGAAACACCTTCTGCTTTTAATGGCATAGATATTATTGCTCCTTCTGGGAAGTTCTGAATTGCCATTCCTATTGCAAGTACAATTGCACCAGCTAATGTCATTCCAGTATTACCAATTAATGCCCCAGCAAATACAACTCCTGTTGCCATTCCTTCTGGTATATTATGAATAGTAACTGCTAATACTAATTTTGTACTTTTCTTTAAATTTGATTCTAATCCTTCAGATTTTTCTGTTTCCAAATGTTGATGTGGTATTAATGTATCCAAAATTAGTAAAAATATAATGCCTACCATAAATCCAATCGCAACTGGTACCCATGCAAATCTGCCAGCTGTCATATTTAGTGCTGGCATCAATAAAGACCATATTGATGCTGCCATCATTACGCCTGCTGCAAAACCTAATAATAATTTCTGTACTTTTTTATTTATTTCTTTTTTCCTCATAAAAAATACTAAACCTGAACCTAGTGTTGTTCCTAAAAAAGGAATCAATAGCCCTATAATCACATTACTCATTATGTCCTCCTAAACTTTTATTATATTTCCACTAATATTGTATCTCAAATTATTCTTATGTACAATTCTATTTTTTGCAATATATATTTTTTTATGTTAAAATTTTTTATATTATTAAATTTGGAGGTTTTTTATGACAGAAAAAGAAAAAGCAAAAAAAGGTGATTTATATAATCCTATGTATGATAAAGAATTGATAAATGAACGTTTTAAAGTTAAAGATTTATGTTTTAAATACAATAATACTCTTCCTTCTAAAGTAGACGAAAGAAATTCTATTTTAAAACAAATCTTATCTACTATAGATGAGACTACAGTTGTTGAGCAACCTTTCGTTTGTGATTATGGCTATAACATTTATTTTGGAAAAAACTTTTATGCTAATCATAATTTAGTAATTCTTGATACTACTACTGTAAAATTTGGTGATAACGTTTTTATCGGTCCAAATTGTGGATTTTATACCGCAGGTCATCCTGTAGATGTTAACCAAAGAAAGTCTGGATTGGAATATGCTAAACCTATAACAGTTGGAAATAATGTTTGGTTTGGTGGTAATGTTATTGTTTTACCTGGAGTTAAAATTGGTGATAATTCCATAATAGGAGCTGGTAGTATTGTTACAAAGGATATTCCTTCAAATGTAATTGCAGTTGGAAATCCATGTAAAGTTATAAAAGCAATTTAAAATAAAGCACCTAATTAATAACAGTTTATACTGTATTTTAAGGTGCTCTTTTATTTATATACTTGAATTTACTTCTATTATTTTTGTTTCTGATGTTTGTAATTCACATATTTCAACTGTTGTAATCTCTCCATTTTCAGATTCAAAACAATATCCATAACCATTTAGGAAGAATGAATATCTTTTGGGTAAATCATTTTCTTGCCCTGTTTTTAAATTAACTTTATATGTACTCTGACCTGAAGTAAAATATGCAAATTCATCATCTATATATGCTAATCTTTCAAATCCACCATGTGCTTTCCAAACAATTTCTTCTGTATTATTTTCTGGATTAATCTTATATAAACTAAATTCTGTTTCTATATTTTTTCCATTAGTACCTTTTCTAGTAAACACATAATTACCATTTGCTGAAAATACATCGTTCCCAAACATTCCTAATTTATGGTTTTCATTTGTGTCAAGATATATTACTCTATATGCCTCATTATCAGCAAAGTCTATATATGTTAAACAATTATCATCTACATTACTAATATATGTTCTTCCTTGTGCTAATTCTTTTTTATTGGTTCCATCAATATTTGCAGAATATATACTCCTTGAAGTTAAATCTGTATAATAAATAGTATTATTATGTATTTTAAAATAATTTTTAACATTTTCTATAATTGTTTGTTTATTACTTCCATCTTTATTCATAACACATAAATTACCTTGAGGTGTTCCGTTTATTCTGTCATAACCTACTTGATCTGTAAAATATATCTTGTCAGCTGTAATCCATAATTGTATAGATGCTCCAGCATAAATTTTTTCTGCATTTCCTTGTAAGTCTATCTTATAAATTCCTTTTCCTCTATAGTAATTTGGCATTGTATATACATATTCACCATCAAAATAAAGTTTATTTACACCATCTTCCATCGT
Source organism: uncultured Clostridium sp. (assembly GCA_930990555.1). Classification (GTDB taxonomy): domain Bacteria; phylum Bacillota; class Clostridia; order TANB77; family CAG-508; genus Merdicola. The sequence goes on from CAKNPW010000002.1 coordinate 20,790, forward strand.
ATATAGTAAGTCTAATTTCTTTTCGTTACAATCATATTTAAATATATTATCTGTCGAATTATTATATATAATAATATTACCTATTTTTGCAAAGCTACTTCCTGTTTGCATACTATATGTTTTCTCATTTTCCAATTTTTGTTCTTCACTTATCTTAACATCTTCTATCAATGTATTTGTAGAATTACTCTCGCTTATATTTACCTCGGTTCCAGTTTTAAAAATAATAAGCTGTATTAAAACTATTATTATAATTATAGCTAACGCTATTATAATTTCTCTAAATCTTTTCATTATTTAATCCCCTCTATGGACTTTCTAGCCAATATCTTAGACATATTTAAATCTCTAAAGTCCATTTTTTCATTTGATAAATTTTCGTAAACATCATTTATATATCTTATAGTCTCATTTTTAGTTTGCTCATCTACATTTTTTATCTCTAAAATTTGTATAAACTCTGGAATAGCATCTGTTCCAGTTTCTTCTTCTAGATACTCTAAATCTATTTTTCCGGTTTCTATATATCTTTCTATATTTCCTTTTGCGATAATTGCATCAAAATTAATAAAGTTCATTCCTATATATACAACAATTAAAATCATACAATACGTTCTTAATAAGTGTTTTTGCTTGTTTAATATATATAATACTGTTGGAATTAACAAAATAGCTTCTGTAAATAATACACAATATACTAATAACCTTAAAAAAGTATATCCATATGCTTGTTCATAAAAATGCATTCTAACTGCAGAAGATATTATTATTATAAATGTAAATATTACCATAATTATACACATAAAGTTTAAATATTTGTTATTTTTAGCTGCATATTTTTTGGTAACTAATATCACTATTAAATTTATCACTGATACAACCATTAACTGGAAAAATCCCTGTCTTGCATAATCTGCATAATTAATATTTATTTTTTGCATAAATAATGAATTTATCTGGATTATACAAAATACTAAATAAATTACATTTAATGATGTTAATACCATTTTAAAAGTAGTACTGTCTACACTTTTATTTTCTTCTTTTACCTCTTCATCCACAAAATATTCATCATATCTGGTAATAATATAAAAAAAGCTTGATAAATATATAAACAGACATACTATTAAAATTACTCGTATAAAAATCCCCATTAAATCTACATTATTAAATAAATTGAAAAATGAATTTAGTATATTTGTAATCATGTTACTAAATACTGAGTCTGCTGATGCTAAAATTGCAATAATAATTATTACTAAAGGAACTGTAATACATATCCCCTTTATTATATTGCTTGATTTTTTATCTTTAGTCTTTTCTTGATTTATATTAAATTTTCCAGCAAGTGAATTTCTTAATTCTGCCATTGTTTCGCCAATATATGCAAATGGTTCTATTACTATATCTAAAATTCTTTCGAGTAACATTTTGGGCATTAATTTACTTGTAGTTAAATTTAATATCATTATTATTAGTAGTATTGGTATTACTAATAGATTTAACAAATTAAAAAAACTGTTATTAAAAATAAAGTAAGTACTAGCTAAAATAATTATTGGTATTATTAAAAATCTTGAATTTTTATTTTTTATTTTATTTGTTTTTTCTAATAATGATACTATGTAATATGTAATTGGTATTGCAAACAATAACATTGAAAGTCCTATATGTTTTCCAAAGAATAATATTACACCCCATATACTGAGTAGTATTGCTCCTAAAAATATATTTATTTTTTTCATAATAAAATACCTCCATAAATATTTTATGAAGACATTTTATTTCTTTTATTATCGTTTGTCAATAATTATTTATTGTTTTTATATAAATAATTGAATTATTATATCCAAAACTAATATAAATAAACCACTTAAGAATATTAACCAAAATGCCCACTTTCTATTAACATATCTTAAAACATATGCTAATTTTGGATTACTATTTAATATGATTTAAACTCTGGCCCTGTTACATTATATTCTTTTCCATTTGCCTCAAAAAAGACAATTGGAAGATGTACTCCACTATGTTCTCCTCCTCTATTTGCTAAAGTATATTTTTTAACTATTCCTTTAGTTCTTGCTTTGCATTTTTTTTCTTGAATTAGATATTTATAATAAACTTTAAATGCTATTATAAATAAAACTACCGAAAATATTGTCAGAAATAATAGTACATCTATCTACAACTTTTTCGATTTTTCAATAACGATTGATACAATTATCAATCAATTTATTGTCTTTTCTTTCACATAAAATTTTGGTTTCTTCAAATGTTTTATGGATTTCATTGATAAAGTTAAATTTTATAATAATATTATTTTAGTAAATGATTACGATATAACAATGTTTAGAAATATTGCCAATATTTATATAAATAGAGAAAAAACATAAATAAAATAATTTATATAAAACAAACAACCTTTAAAATTAATCTAAAAATTAATCTAAAGTTTATTTCTAAATCAACTTTACCATCTTTCAAGTCTAAATGTCTTCTTAACTTGAGTGTATTTCAACTCGCAACAGAATAGCTTCTGTTAATATTATAATACTCAAATTCTTTAAAAATTTTTTTTTAATTTTTCTTAAATAGAAAGTAAAATAACATTTTATGTAGAATATAAATATATTCGAAAAAAGCCCTGCATAAGCAGAGCCTCTTTCTTTATTTCACATTTTGGGGTAGTTATACAAATTCTGGAAAAGGCATAGACCTTTTTCCGTGTCTAACTATTTAAATTATGCGAATATTTTACCATAAAATCTCAAAATTTTCAATAATCTGGTCAACTTATTCGTATAACAGGTCTTTGGCTTTGTCACAAGTCTTCCCCTATGAGTTATGACCTCCCCTCATAACTTTTTTGGCTTTGCGAGCCAATAAAATTTGTTGTTTTTTGGCAAAAGAAAAAAATCAACCATTCTACTGATTGATTTTTGTATCTACCTGTTATATTAGTTCAAACAAAAACGTCATTGGTACCGATGGTGGGACTCGAACCCACATGGTTTCCCGCCAGATTTTGAGTCTGGTGCGTCTGCCAGTTCCGCCACATCGGCATATTAATCCACCTACAAAATCTTTGATTTTGTACAGGTGGGCTATAATTGGCGAAGCCAATTATAGCTAACACTAATACATATTAGCATACATTGTTTTATTTTGCAATAATTAAATTATCAAATCTTTAAAACTTTTTCCATATTTTAAAATAGGATAATCAAAAATATCTAATACCGTTGCTGAAATGTCTGCATATGTGTCTCTTATTCCAAGATTAACTCCTTGTTTTATATTTTTTCCAAAAACTAAAATAGGTATATATTCTCTATCATGATCTGTACTTGGTGTTGAAGGATCATTTCCATGGTCTGCTGTTATAATTAATAAATCATCCTCATTCATTGTTTCAATAATTTCTGGTAATTTATTATCAAAATATTCTAATGCTTTAGCATACCCTTCTATATTATTTCTATGACCATATAGCATATCAAAATCCACTAAATTTGTAAAAATTAATTTTGCATTTTTACTGTTCCTTATTTCTTCTATTGTTTTTTCGATTCCATCAGCATTTCCTTCTGTATGAATTGATTTTGAAATTCCCCTACCAGAAAACAAATCCTCAATCTTCCCTATTGCTACTACTTCATTACTATTTTCATAAAGTACATCAAGCATTGTCTTTCCAAACTCTGGTGATTCAAAATCTTTTCTATTATATGTTCTAGTAAAATTATCTGCTTTATCACCTACAAAAGGTCTAGCAATAATTGTTCCTATATCATATTCTTCAGAGCTTAACATTTCTCTTGCAATTTTACAAATCTCATATAATTTTTCTACTGGAATTATATCCTCATGTGCCGCAATTTGAAAAACGCTATCTGCCGAAGTATATATAATTGGATACCCTGTTTTTAAATGCTCTTCTCCATATTGTTTTAATAATTCTGTACCAGAACCCACACCATTAAATAATGTTCCCTTTAATCCTGTTCTCTCCTTAAATTCTTCTATCATCTTATCAGGGAAACCATTTGGATATGTTTTAAATGGCTTTTCTTTTACAAATCCTGAAATCTCCCAGTGACCTACTGGACTATTTTTACCTGCACATTGTTCTTGCGCTTTTCCATAATTTCCAATGGGATTTTCTTCTTTTTCAGGTATTGTTAAGCCATCAATATTATATAACCCTAATTTTTTCATATTAGCTAAATTAGGTTTTGATTGCTCATATATATGTCCTAATGTATTTGCTCCAACATCTCCATATTTATCAGCATCAGGTAACTCACCAATACCAAAGCTATCTAAAACAATAATAATTGCTCTATTTATCATTATCTTCCTCCTTTTTGCATTTTAATTTTAAATTATATTCTTTTATATGTATCTCACAATTTTGATATTCAAATTTTCCTATTTCTCTATTAATTCTAAAGAAGGAATCCCTTTTCTTTAAAAATTCAAATTTAGAATTATCTAGTAGCACTAAATCGTTCAATTCCATGCCCTCTGGAAGTGTTTTATTATAATTGTCATAATAAATTGTATTTGTTAAGAATATAAGTGGCATTCCTTTTTTTACATTTATTCTACAAATATATTCATTAGTATTTTCTATATCATTTATAGCCTCTTCTGGATTCACATGATATATTTCAAAATTATTTTTATTAATATTATTTTCTGCAATATACAATGATAAATTCATTGTAGCTTTTATTTGAAGCAATGCTTTCTCTATATCTTCTACAATTATTTTTAATTTTTCTACAAACCTATCTAATGATGTATTTTTGTTTACATCTATAACTCTGTACATATTTTTTTCTATTTCACGATGTTTTCTTCCTGCCAACACCCTAATTTTTGTCTTATCTTCAGAAAGTCCTCCAAAAATATCGTATTCCTCTTTTGGAAATAATGAACTTACAATTGTTGTTTTCTCTTTTATATCATTAAGTTCTTGTTCTATACGCTGTAATACTTGCTCATTTATTTCTTCTTTGCCTTTTATCATGTTAATAAATTCCAAAATTTCAGTCGTAGCTAAAAATATACTATCACATTCTTTTTTAGATAACATTTTCCTAATAATTTTATCCATATTTTTGCCAAGATCCTCTAAATCTTCTGTATAATCAAATGTTTTTTCTAAATTTGTAACTGAAACTTCTTCATCTGTATCTATTTCAGATAAAATTAAATTATTGTCCTTATTAGTAAATTTCCAAAAGTCAAAAATGCTTTTATTATGTTCATCTATTTCTTTTAAATATAATTCTGCATTTCGTATTTTGCTCTCTAAAACTTTTATTTTATTTTCTAATGCTCGTACATCCATTTCATCATTTTTTAATCTTTTATCTTGTCTTTCGAAAGCCTTAATTAATAGCACTAAATCCTCTATAGTTAAAAATTCTTTTGTCCTGTCTATCCCATCATCTTCTTTAAAAATCTTTTCTGTTTCTTTTGAATCTTTTTCTTCTTCATTATCCTTGTTTAATATTTCTTTTACTCTTCCCTTTAGCCTTTTCTTATTTTGCATAAAGAATTTAATTTTACCAAAAAAACTACGTTTACAATCTAAATAAATTGCTATCTCTTTTTCCTTATCTTGAAATTCCTTTACTTTTCTTTTCTCTATCATTGACAATTCTTGTTTTTGCTTCTCGCATTTATTTAAACTTTCAACTATATTATTAATTTCATTGTCTGTTTGATAAAATTCCGTTTTTATAAAGTTTGTTAACTTCTCGTATTCTATCGTAGTTCCATTATATAAAAATTCTAAGCTTCCATCTTTTTTTATTCGTGGCTCGAATACATATCTTCCATTTGTTTCTGTTTGTAAAATAAATAAGGCTTTAATTAATTTAAAAAATTTTACAGCTTCTTCTTCATTTTTTATTATTATTCTATAATGGCTATTAATCTTTTCGTAACAAACTGTGTTTCCCACAATATATACATTCATAGTTTCATTTTTATCATATACTTCATAAACAAATGGCCAATCTTTTGTAAAAAGCCATATATAATTTTCCGTATCTGTAATCTCATTTCTTGTTAATAAATCACCAGAATATTCTGTATTGCATACAGGAGCATAAATAAATATGTCCTTATTTTCATTATATGCCTCTATTTGCTTTTTTAGAAGATAGAAAAAAGCTTCAAATTCTTCATCTTCTAATGTTACCATCATAAAATATTGTTTTGTTATGTCAGAATAATAAATTTGCCAAAGATAATTTTCACTATATTTTACTTCGAATGGAATCTTTTCATTTAAAATTTCTTGTTCGTTAGCTATTCTCTTTAGTTCATTTATGTTCATTTTATCTACCATTTTTAAAAACACACCATGTTTTACTATATCATCTTCTGTTTCAAGCTTTAAATAATCATATAATTGACTACATTCCTCGTATTTTTTAGAAAGTAAATCCATTTTGTTTCTTGGCGTTATATATATTTGTATATCTTTTATATTTAAATACTTATATATTCTACTTTTATTTTCACTAAAACCTCTAATTGGTCTAAATTCAAGAGGTCTATAATTCTTTATAAATTCAGGTATATTATTTAAATCTAACCCTATGTATTCTAAATTTGCTTGTATTTTTAATTTTTCGTCGCTTGTAAGATTATTCATATTAACCTCCACGTCTTTTCATGCTTATTAGTATAACATAACATATAAAAAAAGTGAATGCAAAACAATGATTTATGGATGTTCTTTTTTCTATTTTTTTAAATCATCTAAAAAACCACCTAATGTATTACCATTGGTGGTTTTAATATCTAATTTAAGCTCTTGGATGTGCTTTCTTATAAATATTTTTTAATCCTTCATCTTGAAATTGCATGTATACTTGTGTTGAAGAAATATCAGAATGACCTAGCATAACTTGAATTGCTTTTAAATCTGCTCCATTTTGTAATAAATGTGTTGCAAAAGAATGTCTTAACACATGTGGTGTAATATCTTTGTCTATATGTGCTTGTTCTTTATAAAATTTTACTATTTTCCAAAATCCTTGTCTTGTTAATCTTTTACCATTTATATTTACAAATAAAGCCTTTTCTTCTTCGCTTTTTATTAAATATGGTCTTGCTTTTTTTATATATTCTTTTAATGCATTAATAGAAATTGCTCCTAGTGGTATATTTCTTTGTTTATTAGCATTAATACAAGAAACATATCCTTCTTTTAAATTAAGGTCTTCTATATTTAAATTAATTATTTCTGTTACTCGCATTCCTGTTGCATACGCAAATTCTAACATTGCTTTATCTCTAATTCCTTTTAAATCAACAGCTTTCGGTTGTTCTAATAATAATTCTACTTCTTTAGAGCTTAAAACACTTGGTACTCTTTTTTCTACTTTTGGAGATTGTATTCCCTCTGTTGGGTCTTCTTTTATTTTTTTAGTTCTTACTAAATATTGATAAAAAGATCTTATTGAAGCTAAATTTCTAGATATTGTTGAAGTCTTTTTTCCAACATTCTTTAAGTTCTCAAGATATTTTTTTATATCATCTTTCGTAACTTTTAAATATTGCAAATTTTCTTGATTTATATATGATTCATATTGGGTAATATCTCTTTTATATGATTGTAGTGTGTTATTTGATAATTTTTTATCTTTTTGTAAAAATTCTAAAAAAAGTTTAATTTTCTTTTCCATGCTACTATCTCCTCTACTGCTTTTTTGGTTTTATGTACATATAGTATTTACATAAACTATATATGTTATATCAAAGATATTCAAAAATGTAAATATCTTTTTGTTAATTATTAAATATATTTTATTATAAATGTAAGTAAATTTGTAGAAATATAAACTTCTATTAAAGAAGATAACATAAAAAATAATGTTGCCAGTGCAGACAATATTGAATGTCTCACAATTTCTATTTTTATATTTTCTTTAGTTCTATTTTTCATAATTGTATAACATAATTTTGTACTACTTACTGCTATAAAAAACAGTGCTGGTATAAATATAATATTATGTAACAATATACTTCCTAAACAAAAAGCAACACCTTTACCAGTTCCTAATGCTATTATTGCTCCAGAAATTGTATATCCTATACATAAACCTTTGTATAACACAAAAAAATATATTAGTGGCAATCCAATAATAGTAGAACCTATAAACCATAATATTATTCCCATTAATATATTTCTTTTTAAAGATACATTTACTAATTCATTTTTATCTATTGAATTATTATTTTTTAATGTAGTAACAAAATTATTAATATATTCTCTAACTTCATTTTTTTGTGATTCATCAGAGTTATTTATAAAAAATACTCCTAAAACAATTCCTATAAGTAAAAAAATTAGTAATAGTACATATATTTTTTTATTTTCTTGTAAATTTTTTAAAATTATTTTAATATAAGCATTTTTATTCTTTTTCATTTTATCCTCCATAGAATTATTTATACATAATATCTATGTGATAAAATAATTTTTAGAACTAATTACCTAGTGTTTTTGTGGAAACTTTTCCGTAATTTCCCCCGCCACCAGCTTCTATTTGTAATCTTCCTTGTCTTGATTCATCTATTATAGTAGCCAGTTTAGTTCCTACAACTGCTTCTATATCATCAAATGACAATTTATGTAATATATTCATTTCTGTACCAAAATTATCTAAAAGTTTCTCGATTGTTTTATTTCCTAAACCTGGTACAAAACCTAATGGTGTTTGATATATATATGCTGGTCTAGATTTTGGACTTTTGGATTCTTTTTTATCTTTTATTAATTCTATTCTATCAAAAACACCAAATGTAACTTTGCTACTTCCACAATAAGGACATACTTCTACTGGTTCTTTAGTTTGAATTGTAGAATTACAAGCATCACAATATGTTCTATGATATTTACCAAGTTTTGGATCTAGTCCATAATTTGCAACAATTTTTCTTCCATCTTCATTTTTTAAAGCTTTTACTAATTCTTTAAAGGATATATCTTCCATTTTTACCTTATTATATTCTCTTGCTATTTTAGGCAAAGAATGTGCATCAGAATTTGTAACAAATGTTTTGTTTTCTAATTCTGAAATCATATCTGCTAAATAAGTATCAGAACTTAAACCAAGTTCTACTGCAAAGATCTTATCATATTTTTCTTTAAATATATCTTTCAATCTATCTGTACAATTTCCATAATAACTTTTAAAAGGTGTAAAAGCATGCGCTGGTATTAATATTCCATTATATTTTTCTACTATATCTATTAGCTCATATCCAGATAAATCAGATCTTTGTGTACTTAAGGTTATATTTTTGATATGCCCACTCATTTCTTCTGAATATGCTTTTATATCTTTTAGATGTGGAAAATAACATAAATTATGTGCAGCACCCTTTTTACCATTTCTGCCTTTTTCTGAAGTTTCTGTTTCACTTCCTAGAATTATACATACTTTATCTTTGTATATAATTCCTCCATCTTCAAGTTCATATGCATCACCTGTTTTTAAAAATTCTTCTATATCTTGAATTACATATGGTGATGCACAATCTATAATCCCAACGATATTTATTCCTTTTCTTTCTTCACATTCTTTTGCAATATTTGCAAAATTTAAGCTTTTAGCTGCTGTAATTTTTATTGGCTTGTTATTTTTAGCTCTTCCTATATGTACATGCAAATCTGCAAAAAATTCATTCATTTTTTATTCCTCCCCACTAATATTTAACAAGTCAGAAAATTTGTGTTCCTCATCTATCTGTTTTGCTAATTCATGTTTTATTCTTCTATCTGCATTTATCTCTTGTTTATTATCTCTTATTCCATTTTTATTAACTTGTAGTTTTTTACCTTCTATATATAGCTTTTTAGCAGTAGTTCTATAGTCTATTGCAGCATTAATTCCTTGTGCTATACGATATTTAGGAATAGAATTTATTTTTGTTTGCCATCTAGTTATTATTTTACTTTTATCTAATCCAAGAGTCTCTAAATTTTCGTATTCCATAACGAATTCTTTAAAATCTTGTAGATAGACATTTTTAAGCCCCTTTAAATTTTCATTTTCAAGGACAAATAATGCTTCTGTTGGATTAAAAGCTCTTCTATCATCTCTGTCTAAAAGCATTCCAAAATTATCTACTAATTCTAATATATCTCCTTCTTTATCTCTTGGTGTAATATTAGCGATTCTATTAGTTTCTTCACATATTCTACAAAATTTTTTGTCGAATCCTAATTCCTCAAGATATTCTGCTCCTTTACGTAAATATGTTCTTCTTTTTTCTTCTGTAAATGAAATTACACTCTTTTTGCACGCATATAATAAACATGCTGTTAACACTAAATTATTATCAACATCAGGTTTTGAATGCTCTAAAAACATTCTACAAATTTCTGTTTTAAATATTACTGTATTATCAAAAAAACAATTGTGTTTTTTCCTAAAATATAATAGTATCTTCATTTTTTCTGATAATTTTCTTTCATTTAGCATCATATCTGCAAAGCTTTCACTATACATATCCATTACTCCTCTTATATGACATTTTTGTTAATTATATGTCATTGTCTTTTTCTTTTCAATAAAATAACTAAAATGTAATATTTTTGTAATAGAAAAAAGTACATTATAAATGTTACAATAGATTTTTCATTTATAGTGTACCTTTCAAGTTAATTTTGTGGTATTCCTTCTTGCATTTTATGGTCTTTATAAAAATCATCATTATCTTTTAAAAAGTAATTATAAATTATTCCATTTCCATTGTTTTGATCCCATGTTACATCTATGTTATACCACATTCCATCTAAATTAACTATATTCCATATATGATTACTAAATTTATCTTCTTCATTACTAACATCATTAGATGCGATACATTTTATTTCTAAATTATCCATAATAAATTTAAAGCTATATGCATATCCAGCACAAACAGTATCTCCCGTATCAAATATAGATACTAAAGATTGATAGCTATTTTCCTGATCTTTGGTATATTCATGATATTGTGATATCTCTATTAATTTATCATGAACATATTTTATTTTATCATAATCAGTTGATTGTATTTTAGCTTCTTCTATAATTGCATTGTATTTTGGTTCTATTCGTGCTTTGACTTCTTTAGCTTCTTCTTCTGTATATGAATAATGTAATTGTATTATTTTACTTGTATTAATATAATTATTAAATGTTCTTATTGTTGAATATGAATCAATCCAAAATATTTCTGGATGATCTAACACAACCGCATCAAATACTTTATCAAAATCTTCAGTATTTATTTTCTTAATTTTTGTACCAAATTGTTTTTTAAATTGAAGATAAGCTTCTTTTATTTCTTCATATAGAACCTTTTGTTCATCTGTTAAGGTAGTTTTCCAATATTCAAATACATTATTACCAGTATAAATCGGATAATTATTTTCGTTTTGTAATGCTACTACCATATCCTCAGAACTTACTCTCATATATATAAAGAACATATAAAACGTAGATACTATACAAGCAAGTATAAAAATATTAAATAATATATCAGAAAATTTTTTCTTCATAATTCCTCCATTTTATATAAGAAGACCTTAAATCATAAAAACTTAAGGTCCTCTTATTTAATTTAACTAAAATTATAGCCCACCAACGAATTAATATTTCGATAGTGGACTATTCATTATATATTTATATCTTTTAATTGTTTTTCTATATCTTTTATGTCTCCTTTATTATGTATAATATAATCTGCATTTTCTATATAAAACTTGTCCGTATTCTGCATATTTAATCGCTTTTCTGCTTCATCTTCTTTTATATTATCTCTTTTCATTATTCTTTTTATTTGTACTTTTCTTTCTGCTATAACAGCAATTACAAAGTCACAAACTTGATCTAAATTACTTTCAAATAATAAAGGGGCATTTACAACAATTATTTTCTTTTTTATTTTATTAATTCTTTTCTTTATTTCATCTACAACATAAATAAAAGTAAGTTTATTTAATTCTTCCCTTTTCTTATCATCTTCATATATAATACTTGCTAATTTTTTTCTATTTAATTCACCTTGTCTATCTACTATTCCAGAACCAAAGCTTTCTACTATTGATTGTAAATACATTGTTCCCTTTTTAGATAATTCCCTTGCAATTTTGTCTGCATCTACTATTTCTGCATTATATTTATCTTCTAAAATTTCACATAATGTATCTTTTCCTGCTCCAGAACTTCCTGTTACGCCTATTATTTTCATATGCCTACCTCCCACGTTTTTATTATACCATATTTTGTATAAATAAACAATATTTAGGGTAAACATAAAATATATTTTTAATACATAACTATTATTCCTCTTCTATTTGTTTTTGAATATACTTACTTAATTTTGATTCTAAACTAAAATCAGCATCAAAACATTCATTTATAATTCCTTTAACATTTAATTTTTTATACGTTTCCATTGATTCATTTTTTGTTGCTATAAATACATTCTTACCACCTATACTATGAACATATTCAAATGCAAAACTATCTGTTAATCCATCACCAAAATATATAATGTTATTAGTTTCCTGATTATCTTTTTGAACTTGCTTAATGACGTCTACTTTCTTTTTATCTGTTAATAAAATATCTATATCTTTATAAATCCCATTCTCTTCATTAAATGTAACCCCATAAACACCATCTACAAATTTTCTAATTACTGTTTTATCTACATAATCTTTTATTCCAGAAGTAACAATATAATGTTTTACTCCTGTTGTTTGACTTTGGAAATTTTTAAAATATTTTATAACTCCATTATTAAATTCTACTTTATCTGCGCCTAAACAAACATTTTCTTTAGTAAGTAAAATATTATTCTCTAATAATATTTCTATATAACATTTGTAATAGGCTTCATATAAACCTTTGCTATTGGCTAATTCTTCTGATATTCTATTCATTAGCTTTTCTTCATTGTATCCACATTTTTTTATTATTTCATATTGTGGTAAAGAATATGGCGTTAATGTACCATCAAAATCATATATAATTACCATTTTTCCCCCCTCTTTTACTACTAACTATATGTTTTTTATAGCTGTTCTTGCTAATTCATCACATCTATTATTGTATTCATTATCACTATGTCCTTTTACTTTTATAAATTCAACTTTGTGAATTTTAGTAAGTTCATATAGCTCTTCCCATAATTCCTTATTTTTTACAGGCTCTTTTGATGCATTTTTCCACCCATTCTTTCTCCAATTGTATATCCAGCCTTGGTTAAAACAATTTACGACATATGCACTATCACTGTATAATTTTACATTGCAAGGATATTTCAGATTTTTTAAGGCCTGTATAACTGCTGTAATTTCCATCTCATTATTTGTTGTATTTAATTTTCCACCTGATATTTCTTTTTTATTTCCTTTATACATAAGTACAGCACCCCATCCTCCAGGACCTGGGTTTCCAGAACAAGCTCCATCTGTATATATTGTTATTTCTTCCATTTTCTTCTCCTATATTTGTAATTTTTACCATTTTATGATATTATATCAATAATTTGTTTATACTACAATAAGGAGGGATAAATATGTCAAAAGTTTTAGGAATTATTGCTGAATATAACCCATTTCATAATGGTCATCTTTTACACTTAACCAAGTCTAAAGAAGAAACTGGTGCCAAATACAGTATTTGTATTATGAGTGGTAATTTTGTTCAAAGAGGTAATACATCAATAGTTAATAAATGGGTAAAAACAGAGATGGCACTAAAAAGTGGCATAGATTTAGTTCTAGAGCTTCCAACAGTATATTCTATTTCTAGTGCAGAAAATTTTGCAGAAGGTGCTATAAAACTTTTAAACTCCTTAAAAATTGTAGATACAGTTTCATTTGGTTCCGAGAATTCAGATATAGATATATTAAATAGAATTTCTGGGATTTTATATGAAGAACCAAAACCATATGTAGAATTCTTAAACCAAGAATTAAAAAAAGGACTTTCTTTTCCAAAAGCTAGAGAAAATGCAATATTGCTATATTTAAATGACAAAAAATATTCTAACATTTTAAACCAACCAAATAATACTTTAGCAATTGAATATTTAAAGGCTTTAAAAAAATATAAGTCCCATATTATACCAATAGCAATAAAACGTGAAAAGGCTTTTTATAATAGTAATTGTATTGTTGATGAATATGCAAGTGCTACAGCAATTAGAAATATGATTGTAAATAGTCAATTTAATGATATTAGAAAAGTAATGCCTAGACTTGCCTACGATTTATTAATGCAGGAAATAGAAAATAATCAATATGTTATAGATATATCAAAATTTGAAAAAGAAATTTTATATTCTATTAGAAGATTATCTACAGCTGACCTAAAAAAGTTTCCAGAAGTAAATGAAGGCTTAGAAAACACTATTAAGAATGCTGCTAATTCTTGCAATACTTTAGCAGAATTAATAAATATAATTAAGTCTAAAAGATATACACAAACTAGAATTCAAAGAATTTTATTATATATTTTGTTAAATATAACAAAAAAAGATATGTATATTTCGCGTAAAACTGTACCTTATGCTAGAATTCTTGGATATAGCCCAAAAGGTAAAGAACTTATTTCCGAGATTTATAATGCTAATCCAAAAATAACATTAATAACTTCTGTTAAGAATTTCTTTGATTCTTCTAATAATAAAACTTATAAGCATATGTTAAGTAAAGATATTTTAGCAACAAATATTTATACCTTAGCATATAAAAATGATTCTGTAGCAAATTTAGACTATACAAAAAAAATTGTTACAATATAATTTTAAAAAAGCACTATGTAAACATTTACTTACATAGCGCTTTTATTTTTTCATATTACTTATTAGCTAAACCATATACCATTGATATATCTGTTGGTATGATATATTTTACATCTAATCTCTCTGCTACTTCTAACACCATTGCACACATTGCACGAGTCGCATACCACCACTCTGGATCATTTACTCTATTTCCTATTTCATCTAAAGAAATCTCTTTATAATATCTTTCTGTATCTTTTTTTCTTGTATTTATATCCATCATAATAGGTTCTTGATTATCTACAAACAAAATATTTTTCTCATATATAATACCTGAATTTTTAGCAAACTTCATATGTCCTCCACCCGCTAATATTAATATATCTGATTTTTGTGTAGGAACTTTTAACTTTGGTTTTACCCATTCTCTTACTGTTTTTACATCTGTTGTTGCTAGATTTTCTCCCAAATCCGGATATTGTTCCATTACATCAATTACACCTATTTTTGTATTGCACATTTCTTTTATTCCATTATCATAAATAGCAATTTCAGTGGAGCCTCCGCCACCTATAAACACAGCAACTTTTCCATTTACATTTCTTGTTGCACCTTCTACTGTATATTTATTCTCTTCTTCTTGGCTTATAATATTAAATTCTAATCCTGTTTCTGCACGAAATTCTTTAAAAAATTCTTCTTTCAACTGTTGTTCCAAGCCTCTAAAAATGCTTGTCCCACATACAAATATATCTTTATATTCTTTTTGTTCTTCTTTTACTAAATTAATTAGTTTTTTTACATCATTCCTATCTAACTGCTTTAATTTATTAAAGTTCCTTTTAAATTCTATAGTAACCTCTTTAACACGTTTTATGCCTGAATCATTTACTTCATCTAATTTTGTACAAGTAGAACCTACTTCTATTATTAATTTTCTCATTTTTTCACCTTCTTATTTTTGCTTCATTCTATCATTTTTGTTTTTATTTGTATACTTTTGTCGCAAAATATTTTTTTCCTCATATAATGATATAAAAGGAGGAATAAAATATGTTCAGAAGATATCAAAAGTGTTATTGCATGAATAATAACAATAATGACAATTCTACAGATATGCTAGAAACTAAATGTAATTCTGTTAGTTCTTATGTAGAAGACGATTATGATAGTTGCTCTTGTGGATTTGCTGAAGAAGCTAATGTTTTCCCAGATAATCCAATGCTTGGTCAAAGTTATGTTCCAATCCAATATATGGATAAGACTTTTAAGCCTTGCATAGGACTTAAAATGGGAACTATTTTTCCTGAATTAGTTAGTCCTTATTCTCCAGGGCAATCTATGCAACAAATTAGGTATATAGAATCTAGAAATGAAATTGGAAAGGGGTGTAATAAATGTTAAATGAAAATATGGAATGCAACTGCACATGTGAGTGTAAGTCAAATAATGATTGTGAAATGCAAGGAAGAATGTTACAACAGATAAGATGCTATGCTTTTGCAATTAATGACTTAGCTTTATATTTAGACACACATCCAACTGACCAAAAAGCTTTATGTTTACACAGAAAATATTGCCAAGAATTAAAAGATTTAGAAGATAAATATCAAAAAGTATATGGACCTTTAACAATTAATTACCCTTGCAATAAATGGAGATGGCTTGAAGAACCTTGGCCATGGGAAGGAGGAATTTTAAATGTGGACTTATAAGAAAACATTACAATATCCAATAAATATTAAATGTACAAATCCAAGACTTGCTAAAGTTATTATTTCTCAATATGGTCGGACCTGATGGTGAACTTGCTGCATCTCTTCGTTATTTATCACAAAGATTCGCTATGCCAGATCAAAAATCTAAGGCTATTCTTAATGATATCCGGCACCGAAGAACTAGCCCACCTTGAAATGGTAGGAAGTATAGTTCACCAATTAACCAAAAATGCATCTATAGAAGAAATAGAAAAAGCTGGACTTAGTGCATATTATACAGACCATGGTGTTGATGTATATCCACAAGCAGCAAGTGGAATGCCTTTTAATGCTAACTGTTTAGCTTGTAAAGGAGACGTAATTGCAAACTTACAAGAAGACTTAGCCGCAGATTATAAAGATTTATAGTGCAACCTTTACATTTTATTAATTTATTTTTTCCTTTAATCTCAATACTTAGCGAACTTTAAGTTAGAGTTTTTTTGCTAGAGTGCACTCAAAATCTTTTTTATCTCAATAGGTAAAAATAGTGCAACCATTTTTGTTGAATTAAAATCGGTGTAATGCTACACCTTAAAACAAATTTTAACTTTTTGATTTTCTCCTATATAAATTTTTTCTATAAGTTTTTTTAAAGTTATGTTATCTATGTTGTTAACATCTTCAAAACTTATAATTGCATTAAGTATAGGCTTTTCAAAGTTTATATTAATTTTATTTTTCTCTAACCTATCCAGTTCCTTTTTCAAATTATTGATTTGATTCTGATATTCATTATATTGTATTATGAATTCATCTTCAGATATTATTCCTTCGACTTTTTTTGAATACATAAATTTAAAATCAGATTCTTTTTTATTTATTTCATTTTTTATTTTTTTATAAGCGATTAATTCTGGATTTTGCTTTTCTACTTTTGATTGTATTTCTTTTGAATACTTTTTTAATTTATATTCTTTTATCCTTTTAGAAAGTTCTGATAAAACTATTTTTTTTAAGTCATTTTCCATTATTTTATTAAATTTATTGCAAATTTCTATATGTCTGTAATGTTCAGTACAAATATAATAACCTTTGTCATTTTGTTTGCCTGATACTTTTCCGTTTTGAAAATACACAGGACTACTATTTTTATAAGTCATTTTTCTGCCACAATGTTCACAATAAACTAATCCTTTTAACAAATGTAGATAAATTTTATTATCTTCTTTTTTTCTATTTCCTTTTAACATTTGCACTTTATCATACATCTCTTTTGGAATAATTGCTTCATGAGTATTTTCCATTAATTCATATTCACTTTTTCTTGTAACAGATTTCTTTTTAGTTTTTAGATCTGTATTATATTTATTTAATACCATAGCTCCTATGTATATTGGATTAACTAAAATTCTATTTATTATTGATTTCGTCCAATAACTTGCTTGTCTTTTTAAATTAAAATATTGAGATGGCGTTTGAATTTTTTTATTGTTTAGTATATTAGCGATTTGTAGAGGTTTTTGAGTTTCTATATATTTTTCAAAAATAAATTGAACAATTGAAGACACTTTTTTATCTATTACTATTTTTTGCTTGTCATTTTCATCTTTTTTATATCCATAAGCAACGCTATCTTCTATAAATTTTCCTTGTTTTTTCATATTATATTTAGTTGCTTTAACTTTTTTTGAAATATCCTCTAAATAACTTTGATTTACAATTCCTCTTAATGCAACAGCATCATCAATCTCATATCTTTCACCACTATCAATATATTCTGTAACAGATATTAATCTAACATCATTATCTGGAAAAAATATATCAGTATAGTATGAAGTCATATTTTTATCTCTAGTTAGACGACTCATATCCTTTACAATAACCATATTTATTTTCTTTCTTACTATATCAATCATTAATCTGTTTAGATTAGGTCTAGATGATAATATTCCTGAATATCCGTTATCTACATATTCTTGAACAATATTATAATTATGTTTGTTGGCATAAGCAGTTGTAATCTCCCTTTGCATATCTATGCTATTATTTTTTTCTTTATCTTCTTTTGAAAGTCTTAAATAGATTCCAGCTTTATATTCTTTCATTAAGCCATTCCTAATAAATCATATCTGTAATTTATAAATATATTATCATTACTATCTATTTTAACACTTTCAATGACATCTGCTAACTGTTCTCTTTTCCATTGTTTAACATCAGCTACTTTTTTTGAAACTCTTTTAAATTCTTTATTTGAAATATTCTGCTTATTTTGAATTTTTTGATTTATTTTTTCTATTTGTTCATTAATTTTTTCTCTTTTTTCTATTTCTTGGTTATACATTTTTTTAAAATCATATTCTTGAAGGATGTTATTTTTATAATCATTATAAAGTGATGCTATAATTTTGTTTGTTTTTTCTAGTCTTCTTTTTAGTTCGTTATGTTCTTGTTCATACTCTAAAAATCCTAAATTTTTGTAATTTTTTTCTAAAAATTCTGCAATATTATCACAAGATACAATATTTTTAACTTTTTGGTTTAATGTATATATTACAATTTGAGTAATTGTTTGTAATGAGATTCCTTTGTATTGTCTAATACAATATCCTTTCTTGTGTAATATGCTTGAACAATATAATCTCATAGAGGAAATTGTTTTTTTGTCTTTTCTATACCTGACTTTTAATTGCATTGGTTCACCACATTCATTGCAAAAAACCATTCCATTTAAAACCCAATTATGAGTATGTGTTTTACATCTTTTATTTAACTCTAATCTGTGTTGTACTCTATCAAACAGTTCATCAGATATAATTGATTTATGTGTGTTAAAAGCTATTTTCCATTCATCTCTTGGTATTTGTTTTACTTTTTTTGATTTATAACTTAAAATAACAACTTTTCCATATTCAGTATGACCTAAATAAACTTTATTTTTTAGTATTTTAGAAATTGTAGAATATGTCCATCCATATTCACCATTTTTATTTTTTTCAAATCCATTATAACTTGGGCAATACACTTTATCTTCTTTTAAGGTTCTTGAGATATCTCCCATAGTTTTCCCAGAATCATACATTTGAAAAATCTGTTTTACTATTTTAGCTTCCTCTGGATTTATTATAAGTTTATTTTTGTTATATTCGTCTTTTTTATATCCATAAGGAGCTTTAGCAGCAACATATAGTCCTTGTTCTTTTCTCGCCCAAACTCCAGCTTTTACTTTTCTTGATATATCTTTACTATACCAGTCATTAATTAAAGTTTTAAATTGGATCATATCATTGTTAGAGCTTTTTTTGTAAGTATCGACACCATCTAATATAGAAATATATCTTATCTCTTTTTCAAGAAAATAGATTTCAATAAGATAATTTGCTTCAAAATTATTCCTTGATAATCTGGATAAATCTTTTGTAATGATACAATTTATCTTTTTTCTTTCTATATCATCTAACATTCTCTGGAAATTTGGTCTATTAGTATTTAATCCTGTATAACCATCATCAATGTAAAAATCAATTAATTCAAACTTATCACCTAATTCCTTTATCTTTTCATTAATAATATTTTTTTGGCTAATAATACTATCACTAATTTCTTTATCACCATCTTCAACTGATAGTCTTAAATAACCTGCAACCTTGTATTTATTTTTCACAATTATTACGCCTCCTACCGTATAATTGTCTAAAAATAAACAAGTATTACTACTGATATTATACTTTATCAGTTGTAATATTGTCTATAATCTTTTTAGTATTTATTGTTTAGGATGTTTTAGTTCTTGAATTGCATAATTTACAATTAAATCAATTAACTTTTCCTTTCCCAGACTGTTTTCCGTCTTTTTTGATATAACTGTATATTCTGTATTATTTATTGTATATATTTCTTTATCTTCTTTTTCTAATTTTTCTTCTTCTGAATTCTTGTCAATTGTAAGATTTTTATACTCTTTTGTTTTCATATTCTTATATTCTTTTTGTTCTATTTGTATCATATTACCAATGCTTATTTCATTCATGTATAATAATCACCTCTGTTAATTTTATGAAGAAAAAAAATAAATATAATAACAAATAAATATTAATATAGTAAAAAAGAAGCCTAGCTATTAACTAAACTTCTATGTACCTTTAATAATAAATTAAATTTCTCTCAGAGATTTCATTTCTAAAAGCCTCTGACATATAATTATTTTCTCCATTTTTTAGGTTAATACATTTTATATTAAAATCTGTAAATTCATTAAGTATCTGTGTTATATTTACTTTTTTACATAACCTATAATCAAAATCTTCAATAACTACCATATTAACCTTGTCATTTTTAAATACCTTTATTAAATCCTTTATTTGACTTTTTTTATTTATAAAGACTGTATATTTGTAATTATCTTTTGTATCTTTTCTTCTAATTGTATAGAAATTATTACCTTGTATAATTCTTATTCTTGCTGTTTTTTTTATTTTAAAGTTTCTAAATAATTCATTAGTTATCTCATTTTTACTTTTTTCATAATCATTTAATTGTTCTTTATTCCCAACTCGTATGTAGAAAAAATGTTTTAAATTCATATCATTAATCCTCCCTACCTATATTATTTATATATATTCTAACTAAATTTAGAAGAATCATTAAGTTGAGAAAAATTTTTAAATATATCCCCTTTATCTATTTAATTTAGGTGTATGAGGATATATTTTTACAAGAACATCTATTTCTTCTAATAGGTCATTTAAGGTTATCAAACTATTTGCTGAATTAAGCATATTGCTAACTGCAATTTTTGAATATGCAATATATTCTGAACCTTGCTTTTTTATTTCTTTTATCATTTCTTTTTCCATATTATCTTGAGTAATTTCTTTATTTGAATTTATCAAATTTTTATATGCTCTTTTTATATATTTTTTACAATCTTGCTTATTCATTTTTCCCTCCATAATAAAAAAGCCATCTCTGGCTTTTTAACATTTATATATTATTTTTTCTTCAACTTATCTTAGATGCTAACTCATTTCTTTGTTTTTCAGCATATGCTATTTTCAAAGAAATTAATTCTTTTCCTAATTCTGAATTAGAATCTATGTTTTCATCAAGAACGATAAAATGTATTTTTTCATCCGTTAATCTTTTTAATAATTGACCTTGTATTATTTCACTTTTTCCTAATGATAGAAAATTATCAAATACAACTATATCTATATAAGATACTTTATAATCTAATAACATTCTTTCAAAAGTATTTCTATTATCTACATTTAAAACATTTGTTGTATTTTCAAAATATGGGTAGATATTAAAAACTGAAATTGCATTTTCTATTTTTTTGCAAATTCTATTTAATGATTTAACATCTAAAATTCTATAATTATATAATCCTACACTCAAAGTTTCATCCATATTTTTTCCTCCATCTATGATATTAATACAAAGTATTATACTCAAAAAAAATTTCAATTAGAACTTGAGAAAAAATTTTAAAATATACCTATTTTTGAATATTGTTATCTGCATCTTTACCTATTATTAAACAACAATGTAAAAATAAAGTAAATAAGCCACCTGCAATAAATGTACCTATATAACTTAATACCGTAATCATTTCACACCTCTTATATCTCAACTATATTTATATCATTTCTTCTACATAGCTTAACTATTATTGCCCATTCTTCATGTGACATTGCATATATAGAAAAAATAGTTATGATTAAAACATCCATTGCTTTATTTCTAATATCTTTAATAAGTTCATAATATTTATCTGCATTTTCACCAATTGGAGCTGTATAAATTTTTCCTAATTCAAGACTAGAATTTTTGCAAAATCTTTCTACTGCCTGTTTTTGTTGTGTACTTGTTTCAAATATATTAATTATATAAGTATTAGCTCTGCCACTTATGTCTTTATTAAAGATTTTATTATTTTCTTTCATTAGTTCATATTCTCTTTCAACTTCATCTTGCTCATATAAATCATAGGTCAATTTCATTTGTTCTGCGAATATTTCAGGGGTGATTTTTATTTTCATTTTATAGAGTAAATCTAGAGTAAGTGCAGCATAACACATCCCTTGTTTTTTACTAATTAACTGTTCCATTTTCTCCTCCTATGCTTTTATATATTTGGGTAAATCTAGTGATCTTAAAGATTTATCTTCTTGAAACTCATACCTATTTTTCTTCTTATTATATTTATATGAAGTTCCACACCATTTTCTAATTGCTTCTGTTCCTAATTTTCTTGATTTTGATAATTCTTTTGATGCTTGTTCATGTGCTGATTTTAATTCATAATATGATAAATCCTTTTCTTTGTTTTTTCTATTTTTATATATAATTTCTTTTTGCTTAATTCTTCTTTTGCTTAAATTTTCCCTCTTTCGTTTTTCTTTTTCAATTAGATACAATTTGTTTGCTCTTAATATTTT
The DNA here is from genome assembly GCA_930990555.1 of uncultured Clostridium sp. Taxonomy (GTDB): domain Bacteria; phylum Bacillota; class Clostridia; order TANB77; family CAG-508; genus Merdicola. The sequence goes on from CAKNPW010000002.1 coordinate 43,756, forward strand.
AGATATGTAACTAACTGATGTATTTAATTCTTTTGCAATCTCTGTTAATGTTTTTTCTTCATTAAAGTAGAGATTTTGGATATGAGTTTTTTTATCCACATTACCATATGTCCTCCTTCCTCTTGCCTTGGTTCAAAAAGTGTTTACACTTTTTTAGGCATAGTTTTCTATATAGGGCTTTCCTTGAAAAGCCCTATATATTGCATTTTTTAGCGACATATAGTATAATCTTTGAAAAGGAGTAGTGAAAGGGGGATTTATCATTATACTATATATCTATGTAGCTAAAAGAAGTTTTCCAAGACGTATTCTTTTAACTTGACTAGATTATATTTTCCCCCTACTTCAAAGTCAATGAATTGGACAATCCTTTGAACACAACACATTTTGAGAATTTTTAAAGATACTGTTTTAAACAAAAAGGAGTTAAAAAATATGGATTATGAATACCTTTCAAGTGTTTTTAAATATATTGGAATTTTAATTAATAATGATTTAAAACAAGAAATTATCTATTATTTTCCCCTTGTTTTTTCCGAAAAAAGTTCTAAATATATGTTTAAAACTTCTTATGTAGTATTAAAACAACCATTGGGTACTTTTTTCATTGATTTTATTAATGCTGACTTTGATAATATAGAAGAATTTAAAGAATTCTTTTTAAAATATTCTTCCTCTATATTAGACAAAAACTATAAGAAGATATTAAAGAAAGATGAATATTCAGAATCTGAATTTAATGAACTTTTAAATAAGATATATGATAAAAAGTTATCTAGTTTAAAGAAGATTCAAGGGCAAGTTGATGAAATATTAGATTACACAATTATTCATCCAAGAAGAAAAGATTTTACGCCAATAGACAGATTATTGGTACTGCAAACCGTACATGAAAATTTAACTCTATTAAGAAATAATAATATGGAAACACTAACATTTTATAAATTAAATAATGTTCCAATTTCTAATAAAACAGAAAATGAATTATATGATTTGATAAAAGCAAATGAACATAGAGTAGAAAAAATAACTGTATCTATACCAACATCAATTGAATCTTTAATATATTTTAGTTTATTAAATGTTTTAGAAAATAACTTAATATTAAAAGTTTGTAAAAATTGCAATAACTATTTCTTTGCTAATAATTCTAAAACTGAATATTGTAATAATATAGCACCATATTCTGATAAACCTTGCATAGAAATTGGAAGGAATCATTCTTTTATGAAAGGTTTAAATGAAGATGCTTTATTAGAAAGATATTATAAGATATATCATAGAAAAGCAACACTTGCTAGAAGAAATCCAGATATAAAAGAATATGTAAAAAGCTTTGATAATTATAAAAAATTCGGAAAAATAAAACTTGCTGATTATAAATCAAAAAGTATATCAAAAGAAGAATTTAAGATATGGCTAGATAAAAAGGATAAATTTGTTTAAGATTTATCTTTTTTTATTTTAGTTAATCTTTTTTAGTCTTTTTCAAACTTTTTTGACTTTTTTTAGATAAAATCAATTCTTATTACTCTTTATTAGTCTATTTAAGACTTTTCAGCCAATCCCATTTAAAATTGGTTTAGGTGATAAAAAATGAGTAGACAAATTAAGCCATATAAAAGAAAAAAAGGTTCTAAAAAACAAAAAAATCAATTAAATTCATTTAACCAATTTACTGATGAATTAATTGATACTTATTTTACACCTATTGATAATAAGAAAAATATTAAGAAGAAAAATAAATAAAATTTATTATAAATCTTTTGGAAAAAATTACTCCATACTTTTTTGTATCGAGTAATTATTTTTTGATATTTATTTTGCTACATAGTACTTAACCATAGTTACTACATTTTTAGCACTAGGCTCTTCATAATCTCCTAATCGCAGAAATTTTCTTACCTTTTCTTTATTTGCATATTTCCACATTTTATGTATTGCTACTTGCACATCTGCTTTTATCGTATATGCTTTCTTTCCTTTTATTATAGCAATTCTTTGATAAATCTTTTTCAAATTTTCTTCATGTTCTTTGATAGAGATTTCGATACAGTCTTTTATAAATTCCGTACCTTTTTGAGATGGTTGAAAACCTAGTTTAAATAAAATATCATAAATTTTGTCCTCTTTGTATTTAAATGAAATTTCTCGTGCGATTCTCTGGACCTCTACGCCAACGGCTTCACATGGCTGTGTTTTACTAAAAAAATTTACTACGCTCTCGTATCCTCTAACTTTTGCTATATATTCAGGTTCTCCAGAATATATAATAACTTTGGTTTCTTTAGAGTTTTCCTCTATTTTTCGTAGAATTTCTAATCCATCTTCACCTGGTAGTTTTAAATCCAGTATTACAATTTCAGGTTTCAATGTTTTTATCGTTTGGTATACTTCTGTTCCATTGTTTACAATAGATATTGCTTGTGCTTCATTTGTAAAATTGATTACATTTGATAAATGTACGCTAATTGGCACATTATCTTCAGCAATTAGAACTTTTACCATTCGACATCCTCCTAAAATGTATTATTTACTTGGAATTTTAACATCTTTTACATAATTTGTAAACACTTTTATATATAAAACTTAACTATTCCTCTATATTTTGCTATTTGCGTGATTTTATGGTATAATTTATGAAATGTCATGTTAAACAAATTTGTATCAACTTTTGAGGAGGTTAAAATTATGTCACAACGGTTCTTTGCAATAATACTCGTTTTAGCAATTGTCATCTTTGTTCTTCTGAAAATTGTTATTCCAATGTGGAATTTCATGTTAAGAGCTGATTTAGCTATTTCGCTTTATGATATGCTAAAAAATATACTTAATAAAGATTTTAAATTCAGAAAGCAAACTGAAATTCAACTTGGAGTCTATACAATACGGTATTCAAGTACACTTGAAGCATATGAAGAACTTGAAAGAGTTTTTACAGATGCTTTAAGTTATTATAACAAACTTGGTTTTGTAGCTAGTAAAGACAAGTCTTTTGATGAACAAAGAGATAAACTTGAATGTATATTAAGGAAAATTAAATGGAAAAAGCAAAGAATATAGAATTTCGAGGGCAATGCCCTCGTTTTTCTTGTTTTAAATTTTCTTTGATTTATCAAGGATTTTATGATACAATATATGAAATTCTAAAAAGAAAGGAGAGAATTTTAGAATTCTCACAGGTAGAATGGTATGCAGGAGAAAATTTACAAAGCACGGTTTTTTAACAAAGATTCAGGAGTGGAAATAACTCTTGATGAAGCTCAATCTATTTCAAAAACTGGATGTCCTATAAAAATATTATTCAATTTTATTCATTCAGAATTAATGCTTATTGAAGGATTGATACAAGAAAATACTTTTACAACTCTTGATGGTTATTCTCTTACTGTTGAAGCAGAAGATAATCATTTGGATTTGAAAAATCAAGAATATGATCTTCCTTTCTATTTTGGTTATGCTTCAGAATATAGAGGAAATATGTTTATTCAATCATTTTCTGATTTTCCTTCTTTTCACAAGCATTTGCAGGAACTTAAAAGAAAAAATGAGATTTCTAAAATTTCTGAATATAGACATCTTATAAAAAGAGAGAATCTTTCTGAATATAGATATCTCATTTCTGGAAAATTTAAAAGTAGGAAAGGTTTTAGTGTAACTAAAATCATCCCTATTTCTTTTGAAATGGATGATATAGAAGGAAATATTATAACGGATAAAGCGAATTACAAGTTTAAAGTTATAGGAACAGCGAGTTTTTAAGGTGACGTCGTTATTGATTGAGTTTAAAAAGTGGAATCATCTTTCTGTAAAAAGAAGGATGGTTCTATTTTTATTTTTATATTTAACGTTTATAGCTATTTTCTAAAAATGAGTTAAGAGGAGAAAAATAGCTTTCATAATTCAGCTATATTCTCCTCTTACGAATTACGCTTTTTTGGTTCGCATATAAAAGTCAAGTCTTTCTGGTTTCATTGAATACCAAAGTTCATTTTTGTAAATCTGAAAATTACATTTCATGATTTTATTAAGCTTTGGTATTGACTCTTTTGAAATGTATTTGTCAAATACGATTGTGACATTAATACGTTTCTTTCTGTTTGCTTGACGGACTTCAGAATATGACAATTTTTTATCAAATGGTCCTTCATATGGGTATAAATATTCAGTTGTTTTTATTTCTTTGATTTTGTTACCCAATACATCTGCAAGTTTTTTTGCCAACTCTAATTGCCGATCATAAAAAACCTCGTCCCTTATAATGTTCATATGCTAAAACCTCCTAAAATGTTTATAGTAAGCATATTATAGCATTTTATCTAACATAAATCAAATATTAATTTTCATTTAAAAATATAGAGGATGCTTCTTATTAAAGTTTCATCCTCTATATTTGATTTTATTCAACAATTATTATGTTGAATAGTGGATTTTTTACTTGTAACGCACGACAGCTGGAACGGAATTATGTAGCTGACAAAAAGAATTAACGTTAAAGTCATGAATAGTTGAAGCACAATCATGATTATTAAATTCCTCCGAACCACCGACAAGACACACATGACCATCCTGCCATGAAATCGCTCTGAACCATTTTGAATTATCTGATTTAATGAATATATCTTCACCGTTAGCAATTCTTTGTGCCCATTCTAGTGCTTGTTCAACCCAATCTGCAAGGTGATCTCCATATTGCTTTGCCAGTGCTACCATCTTCTCTTCAGTATATACTGGTTCTAATTCTGCTGGAGTCACAATTTCAAATGGTTTTGCATACCTTCGTAAGTCTTTTTTCACTTCTACAAAGGCTTTTTGAATCAATTGCATTATATATTCCTCATGAGAATAATAATGCTCTTTTTCCTCTATTTCAAATATTGATTCATCAATAGTAATAGGATTTACTTCAACACCTTTTACTACATTTAGTATTTTGAAATGTTGTTCCAAAATACTAACCAGCTCTTTTTCAGATAAAGTTACTTCCCGTCCTTTAACTGTTACTGTTATTTCGTTTACATCCACTTTAATCATGTCCACTTTCCTCCTGTGAATTTAAATTTTGAGCCATTTGCTCACTAATGATAGTTTACCATAATCTAGCATAATATTCAAGTAATACAAATCTTATTAGCTATCTTACTACTTTTATACTACTTCTATTTTTAATTATTTCTATTATCTTCTCCACCAGGATGGACATATCTATTTACAGCATTAGATGTTTGACCTAAAGATTTCTTTAATCTCATATCACTATATCCTTCTTCATATCTTGTTGTAGCATAGTCATGTCTTAAAGTATGAGGATGTAATTTTGTTTCATTTAATTTTTCAATATATTTATTTAGCATCTTGTTTACTGTACTTCTATGAATATGATTACCTGTCTTTTTAGATTTATTACTAATAAATAAATATTTGTTAGTAGTATTTAATTCTTTCAAAATTTCATTTCTTTCTTTTATATAATCATCTAAAGCTTCATAAATTTCATCATTTATAAATGCTTCTCTTACTTTTCTTCCTTTTCCAAAAATAGTAATTCTTCTCATGTCTAAATTAACATCTCTTTCTAATTGAATTTTTATCGTTTCTGAAACTCTTAATCCCGCTTCATCAATTAAAACTATTATAGCAAAATCTCTTTTATTCCATTTACTAGCTTCTAATCTTAGTTTTTTAATGGTTTTTCTTGGAAGCATATCAGCAGAAATATATGGCAAATCAATTTTATAGGAATCTCTCTTTTTTATATCTTTTGATTCTTTTATATTATTTTCTATTAAAAAATCTTCATATACAGAAATTGATGCCAATTTTCTATTAATAGTTGAAAATTTATAATTCATCTTGTTTAGCATATAATTTTTGTATTCTAATATATGTCCTCTTGAAAAGGATACTAATTTTTCTCCAAACTCATCTTCAAAATATTTTAAAAATAATTTTATATCACTTAAATATGCTTTTTGTGTATTTCGTTCTTCGTCACTTGTATATTTTTCATCTAAATAAATTTCAAATTTTTCTAATATATCATCTTCCATTTTTATTCCTCCATTTATGTAGAATTTTTTTATCTAATTTTCTTTCATTTATGTAGAATTTTTTTATAGATATTTTTAGTTTTTATTTCAAAAATTCAACATAAGTGTAGTTATGTGGAATTTTGAAAATTTCTTAAAAATATTCTATATATGACATATAGAATATTAATCTGGTTAGCTTTTTTTAACTTTGTTTATCTTCCCTATTTCTCTTTTTTAAATCCTTAACTACTAACTTAATATATTCTTTATAATCTAAATAAAAATCTTCAATAGAATTTTGTAAAAAATTTTCTTTGTAATTTTCTTTAAATGTTTTCTCAATTTCTTTTAATGTATTTCCTTTAGATAAAAAAACTGAAATATATAAAATAACCATATTATTAAAATTAGAATATATTATTCCTAAAATTGCTGTATGATTTTTACCTAAATATTTGTCTACAATTTCTACATGGTAATCTAATAAATCTCTAAAGACTTTTTTTCCTAATATTTTATTTAAAATTTTATTAGCAACTTTAGAATCTACATACATTTTTCCACCTCCTGAAGAAGATTATATATTGACTGCTTCAAAATACATATTTGAGAAAAAAATAAAAAATATACCCATAAAAAATACACTAATCTATTACTAGAAAAGTGCATCTATTTTTTACTTATTTTCTTCTTTTACTTTTGATTCTACAATTTGAATATATTTTTTATATCTATTATAAAACATATTGATATTTTCTTCTAAAAACATAGATTTTTCTGCAATATTGTACCAAGTAATTCTTTTTGATAATTCATCTTCTTTGCAGCCTCTTGCAAGTTCTACTCCAATTATCGAAATAAGTGACATATTAACTTCTACCATTTTTATTGCTATATCAATTTTTATTTCTCTAAATATTTTGTCTACATCTTTAAATAGCAAATCTGATAGCTCTCTGAATTTTTCTTCTCCTAATATATTTTTTAATGTATTAATATATGATTTATCCATATCTCTCACCTCATCATAAGTTTAATACATTTTTTTATATATTTATAGTTGAGAAAAAAATATTTAATTACCCCTATATTTATTTTTACATGCTTCTAAAAATGCTTTAAAAATATTATTCATATTTTCATCTTTTTTATACAAACTTTCTGGATGAAATCTTACACCAATATAGAAATCTTTATTAGAATCTTCAATAGCATCTGCATATCCATCTTCACAAAATGCTACTTTATTTAATCCTGGACATTCTTCTATTGAATTTTTATGTCTTGAATTTACCATTATTTCTTCTTTATGAATAATTGAATAAAATTTTGACTCTTTATCAATCTTTATACTATGCACATATTCATCAAAACTTCTATCATGCTTTTCTGGATTACTAATTTTGAAAGTTGTTCCTCCAAGACCTCTTGCTATTGCATTTTGTCCAGCACAAATTCCAAGTATAGGAATGTTATTATCATAGCAATATTTTGCAATCCAACTTTCATATGCTTCGCAAGTTATCCCACCTTGCAGAATAATCCCGTCACACAAATTTAACTCATCTATTATTTCTTCTTTTCTTATTTTATCTTCATAATCTTTCCAATCGTTTCCTGAATATAATATTTCGTCATTTGGTGATAATATTCCAATTGCAATTCCTCCATTATCAAATATTGCTTGTTTTACTTCATCACGAATTAAAGAATTAATTTTAGATTGATTATTATTTATATGTTTTGCTACTATTCCTATTATTACCTTTTTATTTCTATTTTCCATAATTTATAGTTCTCCTATTTTTCTTCTTTACAATTATCATAATATTCTCTTAATCCTAGATATTTGTTATTCCAATATTCAGCTTTTTTGTTTAGAACATATGTATATATAATAAAATTATTTTTTACTGTATCTGTATCTTCAGCTGTATAATCTTCTCTTAAATCCATTACATCATCATACAAATATAATGCTGGTCTATTTTCATAATATGTGGTATCTAGTCTAAAATAATCATATTTTTTTAAATTCTTACAATATTCAATAGTATCTAATAATACTTTCTTACCATAACCTTTTCTACGAAACTCTGGTAAAATTGCAAACCAGTCAAGCCATATTGTATCTTCATATTCTTTGTAAAAGTCAACTCCAGTTATTCCAATTAAAGTATTATCATGATAAACTAAAAAAGAACAATTATTATCAGCTCTATTTTTAGCTTTATCAAGTAAATCGTTATAATCTGGATCTAATGTCCATATTTCTTTTTGTATTTTAAATGCTAATTCTAAATTATCCATATCTACTGGAATATATGTTAATCCATATAAAGAATCCATTATTATTACCTCACATCTTATTTTTTATTATATCAAATATTATAACATAAGAAAATATGTGAAAGAGGGTGTTCTGATAAATAGAACTCCCTCTAATCCAGATTTAATTTTTATTAAATTTTTAATATTCAATTTCAATTATACTTTCTGATAGTGGTAAATTGTCTAAATCTTTTTCGTCTAGATTAACTTTCTCCAATGGTCTTTCTTTGTCTAATACTCTTAAGAATACGCTTGTTTCTTTTTCTCCCAGTAATAAATTGGTTGCTTGTTCATTGTCATATGAAATACCCTTCGTTTTTAATCTCATCTCGTTGCCTCCTCATTATTTCATCCACTCTTTAAAAGTTAATTAAAACTGTTTTTTATTAAATCTGGAAAACAATCTGATTTTTTCTAATGTATATCATATTTTTATATAATTTTCAATATTAGTCTTCTATGTTAGATATTCCATTCATCATGGTGGATACATTAAATCACATAAATTTATTATCTTACTTCTATATATTTGCTATTCTTAATATTAATATTTATAAATATTGAAGAAAGTATAGATAGTATGAAAATTATAATAAATACCTTTTCTCCAATAAAAGAACTTATTATAGCAAGTAAAGCAAAAACTATCACTTCAGTAAAACATAAGCTCATTTGTCCCACTGCTGATAATAGGTCATTATCTTCCTTTGATTCTTTTATAATGTTTTGTATTGAAGTATTAATTGAAGTTTCATAAACCTTTTCAAAATTGTCATTTAATACTTTATTAAACGCAATTGTTACTTTATTTTTTGCAAATAAAAATACACTCGTTATAATAACTTTTATAATTGTTACTAGTGAATTTGCTTTAATAATATTTTTATCAGTATATTTTCCAATTAATGATACTGTAATTACTTGTAATAATAATGATATTATTGTTATTGAGGAAAATACTGAAAAGTCTTTAACAGCAATAAATAAATATAACGGAACGTATTGCCTTTCTATTATATGGCTAGTTCTTAAAGCATAAATAATTTTATATCTACTTTTTGATTTTATTATATATTTCATTGATGCTATGAAAGCATTTGTTTTATTTTCAACTTTATAATCTATTTTTCTTATAAATATATATTGTAGTAAAAAGAATATAGCAATTATAGTAGATAAAATTATATTATTATCTGAAATTACTCCCCATGCAACTAAACAACTGGCTAAAGCTACTGCTATTATTTTAGAAATATTTATTAAACTATTATATCTTCCTCTATGTTCTGTTTCAACATATTTACTTGATAATGAATCAGTAGATGGATTTGAAATCCCCATAAATCCCATTGCTAATATAAAGATTACAATATTCCTATATATATTTGTTCCATCTAGCATCATATAAGCACTAATAATACTAAAAATATTGGAAATTAGTATACATTTAGCAATACCAAATCTTGAAGATATGCTAACAAATAATGGTGTGCAAAGTCCTGTTATTCCAAATCTTAATCCATATATAAGTAAAATAAGCCATATTGGTATTCCACTTTTATATAACATTACTGTTCCAAATGTTTCACTTAGGGCATTTGCAAAGCTATATGATACATTTGCTAAATACATATATTTATATTCTGGTTTATAAAAATATTCTTTCATTTGCTGCTCCTAATTATAAATTATCCTTTATTTCTGGAAATAAATCATATAAACTATATCCTAGTAAATTATCAAAATAATCTTTCAATTTGTATGTTTCTTTAACATGATATTGTGTGTTTGTATAAGCTCCTTTTCTAATTATTAAATCAATTAGTCTTTTATCTATTGTATATACTCTTCCTCCTGGTGGACACATTAAATCACATAGATTAACTATCTTTTCTTCGATTGTATATTCATGATTTTTTATAAAGTTAGTTAAAAATGGATTCTCATTTATATCTGGAATTCCTCCAGCAGTACAAATAATATCATTATTTAAATATGAATGTGTTAGGCAAATATTGCAATAATCTTCATCATATCCTTTCTCTTTTAGATAATTATATCCTCTCATAACATGACCATGAATTTCTCCATTATATTTTCCAATATCATGAACATATCCAATTGCTATTGTTTTATCTACATCTATATTATATCCTTTTTCTTCTAATGCTTTAGCAATTTTCCCTGCTGTGTCTCCAACACAAAGAGAATGATCTATCCATTTATCATTTAACGTTTTTCCTCTATAACTTTCTACTATATCTTTTGCTTCTTTGCTTGTTAATTTCATATAAAAAACTCCTTTTTATATTCTATTTTGGTAGTTAAATTATTTCTTTATTGTTTTTAAATCATTTTTATAAACAGCATATATTCCAACTACTAATAAGATTAAATCACCTAAAACCATAAACCAACTTTGGTAGAAAATATAATAAATACCATAGAATATTCCTGTTGTTATTCCAGATATTCTAACTAATCTCATATTTGACTGCCATAAGCAATATGTTCTAATTATAGAACCAATTGTTGGTAATAGTGATATTAAGCCATTCCATGTCACTAAACAATTTATTATAATTATTCCTTCAAAGAAAATTAATATGAATAAATAAATTTTTTTATTTATTTTGTTTTTATTTATAAATATAAATGTTCTGATAAAATTTATAATACTTAATACTGCTCCTGTATATGCAGAAATTATAAAATCATAAACTGCCTCAAATAAACAATTTAAAGATTGAACACATAATGATTTTTTTCTTTCCTTAATACAAATGCTTATAACTAATGCTAAAAATGCTAATATACTAAATATCATTTTTTTGCTCCATTTCATAGATTTTTATTTGACAATTACTCAAATTAGGATTTCGTATTAGTCCATCATTATCCATTCCTTCAAAATATCCGTTTATAGCTCTTATTGTTCCACCATGTGAAACTAATAGAATATTTTTGCCATTATATTGTCTTTTTATATTATCTAGCAAATTCCAAACTCTATCACATAAATTATATATAGGTTCTATTCCTTTATATTTTAAATTAATATTATAATTATTTAATAAATTGGAATTAATTATATTATCCTTTATAAGCCTTCTAACTTTTCCCTCAAAAATCCCATATCCTCTTTCTTCTAAAGATTTATCAAAAATGATAGGACAGTTAAGTGCTTCATTAATGATTTCTGCTGTTTTTCTTGCTCTTTTTAAAGGTGAACTTATAATCAAATCAATATTATAATCTTTGATGATACTTTTTATTTTTAGTGCTTGTTTATTTCCTTCATTATTTAATTCAATATCTGTTTTTCCTTGAATTCTTCCTTCAATATTCCAATTAGTTTGTCCATGTCTTATAACATAAATTTTCATATTAACAAATCCTCTTTGATTAATTTATTATATCAATTTCATAATTCTATTTATCGATTCTAGAAAATCATTTCCATCTACACAATAAATTTTAGAATTATGGCTTGTATCTCGTATAAAATCCATTTTCAATAATTTCTTGCATACTTTTTCTCCATGCTCTGTACTTGCATCTGCCATTATTTTTATTATCGTGATGTTTCTATTTGTAAGTAATTTATATAAATCAATACATCCTTTTAATAGTGTTGTTATTACACGATAATTATTTCTGTAATTTTGATTTATTGATATTGAAGATAAGTATAAGTAATATTCTTTGCTATTTTCATATTTTTCTATTTGTGAACTTACTACATCAGCTTCATTCATTTTATTGTCATAAATATCATAAAAAGTTTGCTCTTTTAATGGTAGTATATTAACACTTGCAATTACTTCATTATTACTATTTCTAACACCTATGCAAGTTAAGCTATTCTTTTCATACCACTTTAATACTTCTTCAGCTGGTGTTATATTATCATTTGGAAAATATGAATGTTCAATATTTTCCATTACTTTAAAATCCTCTAGATTGAATTTATAATCTATTTTTAGTTCTTCCATTTACTATTTCCTACCATTCATATTCTTTTATCTCACAATTTGAGTGCATATCATAACCAACATTTCCATCTTCAGGTATTCCATTAAAATACCAATAGATAGCTCTTAATGTTCCTCCATGTGTTACTAATAAAATTGTCTTATCATTATATTTTTCTTTTACTTCATCTAAACATTCTGCTACTCGCTTATATACACTTTTCATTGTTTCTAATCCTATATATTTTGTAGAAAAGTAATTCCAAAACTCTTTTCTATCTATATTATTCCAATCTTTATTTTCATAAATGCCAACATCTCTTTCTATTAGCCTTTCATCAAATATAACTGGAACATTATTTTTATTTATAATATTGCAAGTGTGTTTAGTTCTATCTGCTGGAGAACAAATAATCAAATCCATATTCAAATTCGCTATTTTTTCACTAGCTTTTTCTGCTTGTTTAATACCATTTTCGCTTAAATCTTCTTTAATTCCTCCAACGATATTTTTCAAATTACTATCTGTTTCTCCATGTCTAATTACATATATTTTCATATTAATTATCCTTTTTCTATATTTTCTTTAATTTTCCTATTCCAATGTGAATTTCTTTTCCGTTAATCAATAAGTCTTTAATTTTTGATTGTAGACTTGTTTTTTCTGGCAAGTCATAATAACTATTTATTTGTTGTAAACCATAAACAAAATTTAGAATGTCTTTAATAGCATCCTTTCCTTCAATTATATCAAATAGCTGTTGAAATTTAGCAATATTTGAATTGCCATCTAATAGTTTCGTTATATCTTTACTCAATAGCCATGATTCACAATAATATTCGTAATTTTCTATTTTAAAGTATTTCTTTATTTCTTTTTTAGAATTTTTTATGGAATTTAATACTTCATTATAAAGTAGCTTATCTCCTTTTGGTATATGAATTTTAATATATTTTCCTTTTTTATTATTACAATATTCATACTGCAATCTTCCAACTTCTATCAGCTTTATTTTTATAAAATATATTCCCCATACAAGTTGAGATAATCTAATTTCTTCTAGCTTTCTATTATATATATCATTTGTTAAACATTCTCTAACTCTGTTTTTATGTACTAAAACTTGGTATGTATCAAAGTTATATTTACTCATATTTTTTTCATGTATTTTATAACCTGACAAAAGTATTATGTTATGAATGAATTTATTATAGGATTCTCCTAAAAATCTATTCAAATCACTTTCTTTCCAAAATAATTCTAATTGTTCGCTTTCATTGCCATATAACAATTTTAGTACATTATATAGTTTAGTTTTTAATTCTTTATTCTTATTTATGTCATCTAAACATTTATAACATTTGTCCTTATAGTCTTTTATATTTATATTATAAAATATTAACGCCTTTTCTATATTCTCTTTTTCTATTAACAAATTTTTTTCTTCCATCTCTATCCTTTTATCTAATACTCTATTCAATTATTTTAGCAATTTCTTTTTTAAATTATTATGCCATCTTCTTTCATCATTTGGACACTTTTTTCATGAGAATCTTCATCTTCTGATATATTAATAAACTTATTGTTCCATAAATCAACTTTTTCGCCACATAAACTTTTACTAAATATCTTTGGCTTTCCTTCATAAATTTCTTTATGTTCTTTTTCGTTAAAATAATATTCTCCTAAATCCATATTTCTTTTATAAAAATCTTGAGCTTCTTTATTAAAAATTTCAAAAGTATATAATCTTAAATATTTCTTGTTATATTTTTTTGCAATTTTTATTGTATAATCTAATATTTGTTTACCATATCCCAATTTTCTATATTCTTTTTTTACGCCAAACCAGCTTAACCAAACGGTATCTGGATATTCTGGAATTTCATATATTCCAGTTACTCCAATAGGCTCATTATCTGCAAAAGCAATATAGCCTAAATATAAACTTTTGTTTTTTTCAGTAACTTTTGCTTTATAAACTGAATATGCACTGGATGTAGGAAAAATCTCAAATTGTAATTTTGCTGCAATTTTTATATTATTTTTATTTATTTCTTTATATCTTAACTTTCTTATTATCTTACAGTTATCTTTAATAGGTTCAATCGAATTATAAATATTTAATATTTCATCAATCATAGCATTTTCATCATTCTTAACATTTGAGTATAAATATGGTGTATATATTACTCCAAATAACCATAAATCAAAATTTAACTTATTAAATCCAAGTCTTTCCCAAAATTTTTTTCTTTTTTCTCTTTCTATATTTGCCTCTTTTGTTTTGCCTAACCCAATTTTTTCAATCTCTATGAAAACACCACTATTTTTTTCTTCTTGCTTTAATAAAATTTTTAACGACTCAGTTCCAAATTTGTTATTTCTATATTGTGGTAATATTGCTATATAATCTAACACTACATAACCGTTGTCTTTAGTTCTATTTAATAGCATAAAACCTACAAATTCATTTTTATATAGTATTTCTATAATTTTCATGTATTGCTTTACATATGCAGATTGTATGATATTTAAAGGTTTTCTTTCTTCTTCTGGGAATATTTCAATATAATATGGATATACCTCTTTTTCAAATTGACTTATGTCTATATATTTTAATTTTAAATCTTTCATAGCTATTCATTCTCCTATTTACTTTTATTTAATAAATTTTCAAATTACTTTTCCTTTATTAATTTATTAAATAAATCATTATATATCTTATCAGAATCCAAATAAGTTACAAATTTTATTTTTCTATCATTTTTATTAAAACTATAACTTAAATCTTTATTAATTTCTGGGCAATCCATTTTCTTTTCTTCAAACCAATCTTTATTGATTAAATAAGCGATAACACTTATATCCCAAATCACCCTTCTTGTTTGAATTCCATGTATTTCATCATCATAAAATCTACTACATAAGTAATTGCAAAGTTCACTTTTTCCTTTTAAATAATGTTCTAATTCATATATTGATATTTTTAAGTTAGATGAAACACCTTTGCAAGGAATGATTGTTAAGTCTACTTTTGATTCAAAGATTTCCTTTATAGCTTGTACGTCTTGTCTAAAATTAAATTCTTTATTGTTATCACATATTGGGCTGTGTCCTCCAAGCCAAACGATTTCAATTTTTTCGATAATATCTGGAGCTTTTTTAATAGCTAATGCTATATTTGTTATTGCTCCAATTGCCATAATATATGTTTTCTCATTTTTCCTTGTAATCTCTATTATTTTTTCTACTGCTTCATTTATTTCGTTATATCCATTTTCTATATAACCATTGCTACCTTTAAATACTTTATTTTTTATATCAAAATTTAACCAATTGCAAATTTTTAATATTTCTTGATAACTCTTTTCTTGTCCTTCTTCTATGCTGATATCATTATCATGATGATATGGTGCTACTGTAATAGCTTCTATATTAAATCTATCTTGTGATAATAGCATATATGATAGAGCAAACTGATCATCACATTCATTATATGTATCTGTATCTAATATAACATTTATTCTTTCTTTATCATCTTTTTTATATGGTTTAGAAATTTTTGAATATATTTCATCCCAAGTTTTTACTCTTTCAAATCTTGTTTCTTGCTTATTGAATCTTGTATTCATTATATAGCATTTTACACCGTTATTCTCTATATCTTCACAATTTTTTATGCTATCTTCTATCATAATGTCTATATTGTTTTCTTTACACGCAGGACCTTTTTCATGCCTTCCAGTAAGGATTAATTTATCAAAATATATATCATATTTTTCTAGCCATTTTCTTGTCATTTCTTCTGGATTTATATATTCTCCATTATCTCTTGATGTTATAATATATATTTCATTTCCATCTGCTTTTAATTTGTCTATTACTTCCTTTGCGTTATTTAATGGCTTTAAACTCATAGCTATTCTTTGTATATTATTATAGTAAAATTCGTCATTTTCCTCTTTTGACCAATCAAACATTCCTACTGTTATATGATATGGCTTATCATTTATAATTCCAGTATTTCTTAATTCTTTATCATGTTTTATATATTCTTCTAGTAATACATCATCAAAGTTTGATATACAATTATCTATATCGATTCCTATCCTCATATTTGTACCTCTATTTTCATATTTTTACTACATTTTCTTTACTTGCATATAAATTGTAATAATATCCATGTTTATTAATTAGTTCATCATGAGTTCCCATTTCTAGAATTTTCTTATTCTCTATAAATAAAATTAAATCAGAATTTTTTATTGTATTTAATCTATGGGCAATTACAAAAGAAAGTTTGTTGTCTAGCATTTCTTTTGTTGCTTTCATAATAGATTCTTCAAACTCTAAATCTAAATTTGAAGTTACTTCATCTAAAATAATTATATCTGCATTTTTTAGTATTGCTCTTGCAAAACTTAACAACTGTTTTTCTCCATAAGATAGTAAATCTGATTTTGCATCTATTACGGTATCATATCCATTTGGCAATTGCATTATTTTTTTATCTAATCCAATTTGTCTGCACACCTTTATGATTTCTTCTTCTGATATATTTTCATTATTTCCAAATTTAATGTTATCCATTATTGTTTTATTAAATATTACAGGTTCTTGAAATACATAAGCAATATTATTTCTTAATTCATCTAGTTTATAATTTCTATAATCTTCTCCATTAATTAAGATACTTCCATTATTTATTTCATAAAATCTAGGTAACAAATTAACTAAAGATGTTTTTCCTGCTCCACTCTTCCCTACTATCGCAATTTGCATTGGTTTATCTACTTTAAAGCTGATCTTATCTAATATTGTATTTATTCCATCATAACTTAAACTAACATCTTTAAATTCAACAGAATTTACATTATTTAATTCTAATATTCCATTATCCATTTCTTTATCAATTTTAGAAACTTTTAGCACGTTTAAAAAGCAATTATATCTATTGTTAAGCCCATGCACATGCTCTAATAATGATTTCATGTGTCTATTAATGTCATCTACATAGTCAATCATTAACATTATGGTAGAAGCAAGTCCTATTCCCATACTTAATTCATTTCCTCCTATTACTAAAATAGATATAACAGCACCAAATGTTAATAAAGAAAATAGACCATTGTGGAATGATATAATTTTACTTGATTTTATCATTTCACTTTTAGATTTATCAAGTAATGTACTTATTTGAGATAAATTAATATCTTCCAGTTTTAATGTTTTTGTTGTACTATAAGCCTCTATATATTCATTTATTTTTCCCTGTAATTCTATCACTATATTTTGTAATTTTTTATATACCTTTAAAGTTTTAAAATAAAATGGTGTTAAAACTATATATGAAATTGCAAATATTCCTAATATTATTAAGCCAAGTTTAAAGTTTAATATTAATAATATGATTGATATTGCAATTGTTAATGCAAGTCTTACACTAATGATACCAACAAAATTCCATATAAATAAATGTCCTGCCTCCCAACTTTGAGGTCCTACAATTTCAAAAAGATTTCCTGCTTGTATTTTGTCTAGTTCACTTATTTTAGCATCTTGAATACTTTTAAATACTTTATTTTTTATTTCAGTATTATTGTCATAGCAATAATTTTTCCTTAATATATTACATTTTCTATCTGTTATAAATCTGATAATAACAATTGCGATTAAAATAATAGATAGCAAAATAACTAAATTAATATTTTCTTGTGGTATTGCTTCATCTACTACTTTTTGCATAATAAATGGATATGAAAATGTATATATCAATAATTGTATAATAATTAAAACACCCATTATAATTGTTTCTTTTTTCTTACTAGTAAAATTAAACATTTCTTTTAAAGTTTCTTTATTCATACATAATCTTCCTCTAATTTATCTTGATCTAATTCATATACTTTTCTATAATCTTCATTATTTAATAGTTCTTCATGAGTTCCAACTAATGCTTTTCTATTATTTATATAGATTACTTTATCAAAGTTTTTAGCAAGTCCAATATCATGAGTTATAACTATCTTTGTAAATTTATTATTTAGACTCATTAAATTGTTATATATTTGCTTTTTATTGATTCTATCTATTGCACTAAAAGAATCATCAAATATCATAATTGGTTTTATTTTAGTAAATGCTCTAACTAAAACTAACCTCTGTCTTTGTCCTTTTGATAAGGCAATTCCTTTCTTTCCAATCTTACTATCATATCCATCTTTTAATTTTTGAACATCATTATCTAGCATAAAGAATTTAGATATATTAACCATTTCTTCATAAGGTAAATATGGCACTAGTATTTTTATATTTTCTGCTATTGTTCTTGAAAATAGGTATGAATCTTGTAAAAGTAAGCATATATTTTCTCTAATCTGCTTTTTATTTAACTTACTAATTTCTGTATTTCCAATTTTGATACTACCTTTATATTCATAAAAACCAATCAATGTCTTTAATAAGATTGATTTTCCACTTCCCGTACTTCCTAAAACAATAACCTTTTCATTTTCATTTATTTTAAAATTCAAGTTTTCTAATATTGTTGCACCATTTACAATTATACTTGCATTTTCAAAAGTAATTGTCTTATCATCTATTTCTATATCATTAACTAATTTCTCATCTTCTTGTGTTAATTTAAGTAAGTTATCTAATCTTTTATATGATACTCTATATAGATTTAATGCTTCTAAAATATCAGCTACATCTGTAAATGATTTTGTTACTTTATTTGAATAGCTTAATGTTACATATATTGAGCCTATTGATATACTTCCTGTCATGTATAAATATGCACTTAAAATAAATATCAATGGTGGACCTAGTTTTACAACATTTTCTACTCCAATTTGATAATTTATATCCATCTTAACTTTTTTCTTATGGAATAAATTTCTTTCTTCTAATATTTTTCCAAATTCTTTTTCCTCTTTTTCTTGTAGATTGTTTAACTTAATAAATTTTATATTGTTAAAATTGTCATCCATTTTTGCATACATTTCTTTTTGCATTTCAATTCTTTTTTTGATAACAGGTTTTGATTTTCTGCAATAGATAATTGATGCAACAATTATAAAGAATGATAAAAATACCATAACACTTGATAATCTAAAATCTATTGTAATTAATTGCCCTATTGCAAATATAATAATCAAAACTATATCCATAATATATGTAAATTGTTTATCAATAAAATTTACGATATTTTTTACATCATCACTTGAATTTTGCACTAAATCTGCTAGTGAATTGTTGTAAAAGTCTTGGTATGTTAAGTTTTGTATATGATTAAATAGCTTTAATTTTAATTCATATTGAAATTCCTGTATTATTTTAGTTTGAGCAATACTTCTAGCATATGTAAATATAATAATTGCTAATTGAATAACTAATACCGTTAGACATATAGTTGCTATAAATCCAATTCCATTTTGGAATGAATTTACCACCCAATCTAATATTTCATTTTGTGTTGCTTCCTCATTTAATATTGTGTCTATAAAATATTGAATAACAACTGGTATATATGTAGTTAAATAGTTTAGTAATATAGTTAATATAAAGAATATTACTATTAAAAGTTTAGTATGTTTAAAACTTGAAATCATTGTTTTAAAGAATTTCATTGTTATCTCCTACATTGGCTTAATTATTTATTATTTTCGTTTAATTTATTATAATATGGATTTAATGATTTATAATATGGTCTAGGTGCATTTCCTATTTTATATAATTCTCCTTGTTTAGCATTTTTTATAATATTGTGAGCAGGTTCTAAATGTGAATCTATATCATCTGCAAAACTAATAATCGTAACTTCTAACATTTTTGGTAATACTAATGCTCCCCATTCACTATATTCATTCATATGACTTCCAATCATATGTATTGCCTGATTTTTAAATTGCTCATCTATATCATATTTAGATAAATAGTTTTCAACTATATGTGTCCCTTCATATGAATGTCCTAGTAAATCAGAACTGTTACCAGTTTTTAAATTGTAGTTTTCATCTTCAGAAAAATCGTTAAAATCATTTGTTTTTCCTATATCATGCAACAAAGCACCAAATATAATTAAATCCATATCGACTTCTAGATTAGGATATAAATTGCATATTGCTATTGCTCCTTTTGTAACACTATATATGTGATATAATAATCCACCTTTATAATAGTGGTGAGTATCAGTTGCTGGTTTATTAATTAATTTTTCTTTATAATCAACATATATTTCTTTACAACAATCTCTTAATATTGGATTCTTGATTTTATCACATAATTTAATACATTCATTATAATATTCTTCTAAATTTTTATCTTCCATTATTTTCACCTCTTTAATATTATCTTATTAGTTCATACAAACTATCTGAAAAATTTGTAATTTTTTAAATTTTATTTTCTTCGCATATATATTTCAAAATATCATTTAACACTTGTTCTCTATTTTTAGAAGTATCAAAATATTTAAAACCATACTTTTGGCATTCACTTAATAAAAGTTTATTTTTCTCGTAAAATTCTTTTATATAACTACTCAATTCTTCATCTGTCTTGTGATATGACCAGTCCTTTTCCTTGTCATGTTGTCTTACTAGTTTAAAAATGTCTTTTTCTGTTAGGTTTCCATGACCTAAATATACTACTATTGTATTATTTAAATTTTTATATTTGGATAAAACTGAAGGTAATATTTGAGCCCCTTCTAATATCACTCCATATCTATTTAATCCTTGCCTAGTTTGAGAATCCACAAAATCAAGTAATACTTTTTGAAAAAATTCATTTGTTTGATAATCCATAAAGTAATCTACATATTTTTCATTTAGATTAAATAATATTCCGTTCCTAATTGAATCTGTATGTATTAAATCATAATTATCAAATTTATCCCTAATCATTCTAGATAATGTAGACTTTCCAACTCGTCCAGCACCTAAAATAAATATATTTTTCATTTATTGTTGTTCCTTTCAATTTATTCTACTAATAGTATATATCTCTTTTAATTTCTTCTACTAATTTATTTAATTTTTCTGTTCTATTAGATGAAGTATCAATATAATTAAATCCATATAATTTACTCTTCTGTTCTATTTCATAATCAATCTTAATATGCTTTATTATTGATTTCATCATAGTTTCATCATCTCTACTATATGAATATTCCTCTGGTGTATCATATTTTCTAATATTATCAAGTATCTGCTCTGGTTTCATATTTCCATGCCCTAAAAATATTACGATACAATCATTAAATAGTTCTTTTGCAGTATCAGGCAAAATTTGTGTTCCTTCTATGATGTAATTAATTTTATTTCTTAAATCTCTTTTATTGTAATATAAAATCCTTGAAACAAACTTTGGTAACTCCGTAAAATTATTTTTTCCACCTCGTGGATTTATCTCAAGTTGAGGAAATGTATCATCAAGTGCATTTCTTATACAATCCAAACTTATTATATGATAATTTTTTAATTCATTAGCTAATAGCATTGATAATGTTGTCTTTCCAGACCTAGGAACACCTGCAATTAAAATATTTTTCATATTTTTCTTTTCATCCTTTCAACATACTCTTTTAAAATATACTTTTGCCATTCTCTATATAGCTTGTCCTTATATTCTTCTGGATTTACCCATAATACCTTATGGTCTTTTTCTATTGGTTCTGCTACCTTTTCATCAAACTCTGCTGTATACACATATGCTTCTACTTCTAGATGTCCTTTTTCTTCTCCGTCGATAAAAGACCTAACTTCATCAAATGGTTTTATATTTTTTATGGTGTAGCCTGTTTCTTCAATAAATTCTCTTTTTAATGCTTGTAGTTTTGTTTCTCCTTCTTCTATTCCACCACCTAAATAAAATAAATCTCTACCATCAGTTACAATTCCTACTTTGTCATCTTCATTTCTTGTCATAATTGCATAAGCTCCTGGTCTTTTTCTGTATTCTATATTTGGATTTTCTTCTTCTTTTATGTATTTCATTTTTTATCCTTCTTTCTTGATTATTTTATAGTTTGAATATAACTATAAATATCATTCCAATTATTAAAACATATTAAATTTGAATTGTTATCTTCTATCTCATTACAAACTCTTATCGTTTTTATTCCAGCTTTTTTTACATTTAAACAATTACTTTTGCTATCATCAATAAATAAATCAATCTTTTCTTCAATACATGCATCTTCTTTATTTCTTGCATTTACAACTAGTTTATCATAATATATATTATTTTTATCTAACCAATCTTTGCTATATTTATATGGATCATCATGAAATTCTGAATCTCTAGCAGTAATAATTATAATTTCATTTCCGTCATTTTTTAATTTATTTATAACTTCAACTACATTTTCTCTTGGTTTAGCTTTATTTGTTATACTTTCTTGTATGTCTTTTAAAAAATATTTTAATTCGTCATAATCGAATTGAAACATCTCTTGCCATTTGTTACCATTATTGTTTTTATCTTCAAAGTTTTTATCTACTTTTATATCTTTTCCTAAACTTCTAGCATAGTTTTCTCCTGCCTTAATTAGTTCATTCTTTACATCTGTTAGTGTATCATCTATATCTATTCCAATTCTCATTAAAATCCTCCGATTAATCATAATTAAGCATTTTCATTTTATCATAACACTTTATTTTTTACAATTACCACTAAGTAAAAGTTTAATAAATGCCATATTAAAGGACACAGCAAAATTTGCTGTGTCCTTTGGGGCTTAATTTCAAATTTTATTTTTCAGGTACATAAATGTAGTAGGTGCAAGTTACCCCTGCCCTTAACCACTTTTTAGCCACTTTTTCAAAATCGTCATCATCAAACAATTTCCAAAATTCCCTCATATCGTCAATTCCAAGAAAATGAATTCTCTCTGACAATTCAATTTCAGTTCTTAAACATGCAATTTTTATTCGCTTAAAATCACATGTCATGTTATAAACCTTTGGATTTTTTTCAAATAAATATCTCCATTTTCTAGGTGTAGATATGTATTTGAATATACAATAGTCGGCTCCTAAATCATACATACTCCATGCCTCATTAGGTGTGCCAAGGGAAAGAAATCGTTTGATTTCTCTAGCCTCTTTTTGTAGTTGGTCATCATTGAACTGCAATGCAGTTTTATTTAATGCCATTTCCAACTCTGGTTCAATTGAAACTTCGCAGGAAACATTTGATAACCCAGGATATATAAGATATTCACCTTTCAAATAAATTCTTTTTAACGCATTAAGCATAAGAAAACTAGTTTGTTCTAAATTTTCTCCTTCTAAAGAATGTTCAGAATTATTTTGATGAAATTTCAGAACATCTTTGTTTGATTTTAAATCTTTTAATGCTATCCTAATTTTTGTATCTTTGGTTTTCTCATATCTCCGTTGAAGCTCATTCTCCATTCTTTGGATATAATCCCAAATATGTTGTGGTACAATCATGTTATTCCCTCCTATTGTTTATTGATACAGCCCCACAATATCAATGTTTTCAAGTATTATTATAACACATATGAAGACTTTTTTCAATTATTGTAAACTTCCTATGTTTTTGCTTCTCTTTCTTCTTTCATCTCCATATTTAACTTATTTTTAGTAATATAATAATTTGTTGATAATAATTGATATGTAGCAGAAAACATTAGTCCAATTGAAGTACAAAAAGGTGTTGGTAAAAATGAGCATATTATTCTTAATATATTTGCTATTTGCTTACTTATTGTTGCTTTCATTGCAGAATATTCCATTTGTAAAAATGTCATTTTAGTTACATATACTGGATACATACATAAACAAATCAATCCAATTATTGTAATGATTAAAGTAACAGGAATATCTGTATTGTAAAATGGATATAATATTGTTCCCATTACAACAACTGATGCGATTAGTATATATATCAATTTTCTACTATTCTTAATATGTTCTTTATAAGAAAATACCTTTTTAGTAATATCTACTTGTGCTAATATCTTTATAGAATAAGCAACATCCCATTGAGTATCTGTTATTAAATCTGAAAATGATATTGCTAAAATATATTTTTCTCCAAAATTAAATGCTGTTTTAAATCCAAATAAATATATAATAAACATACTTATTTCGTGAAATAACTCTACTGCATCATATTTTATACAATTTAATATATTTATTTGTATTTTTGTCCTTTTTACCAATCTAAATAGCATAATTGCAACAAATATACTAGAAATGATTGTTGTAATACCTGCAATTATTATCTGTTCTTTTGTTATGATGCTTAATAATATAAGGCTGGAAAAATTTATTATATTAAATAAAAAACTATATTTATTAGCTCTCTTATTCTCATCTTCAAAATACAATTTACAAAGTGCTAAATTTAGTAACAACTGCAAAAACATTTGAATAACGCCATATGTTCCAAATATTTTATATGTATCTATATCCATATTCATAAATGATATATATTTATCTATATTTACAACAATAATTCCTAATATAATTGCACCAATAATACTTCCAATTAGTATTCCAGAATATACACTATTTTTATTATTATCTCTTATACTGCTGACATTTGCACCTGTCCCAAAAATACTTTTGATTGTGCATATTATAAATTGTATTGGATATATAAGAGAAAATATATTAATTAAATTTTTATCTACTAATATTCCAAGTAGAAACCATCCTAAAATTGGTGTTAATGATGTTAGTAATGTATCAAAACTTATTCTTAATAATCTATTCATTTTTTATTCCATTTCTTTTTCTATCTTTTTCATAATCTTATTTAATGTTTCTTCTCTATTTATATGTGTGTCTATATATTCGATTCCGTATTTTGGACATTCTACTTTCAAATTTTCATTAGTTTCTGCCCATTTCTCTGCATGAGCATCTAAATCTTCATCAGCAATTCCATAACTCCAGTCTTTTTCTTTATCATTTTTTCTGCACAAATCAATTATTCCTTGTTTATCTAAATCTCCATGACCTAAACATATACAATAAACGTTATATTTGTCTATTAGTTCTTTTACATATCTTGGTTCTAATTGACCTGATTCAAGTAAAATTCCATAACCTTTTTCATCCTTATTCACACATGATTTATATATCTCAACTAACGTTTTTTGAAACTCATCTCCATGTTCCCATTCTTTTTGAGCTTTTATATTTTTTCTATAATATGGTTCTTCATCTTTTCCTCTTATTATTCCCCATTTGATTGAATCTGAATGAATTATATTATATTCATTCCATTTATCTTTAATCATATTACTTAATGTTGTTTTTCCTGCTCTACCTACTCCTATTATTACTATATTTTTCAAGCTAATTTCTCCCTTCTCATTTTAGTTAATTTATTGCATAATTGCTTACTAATAAATATTTCAACTATTGACAAAATTAATAATATAAATTCAACTACAACTAACTCATATCTCATTAGTATAAGTGTAAATAATGTGCTTAAAATCAATGTTCCAATTCTTCTGCTTACTTCTATTTTTATTATTATTTTTTGTTGTTCATCTTTATTTGCAATACCTAGTGCCACATCTTCTATATATACTTGGAAAGAATCTCTAATTGCTAAAATCAAGAAAAATCCTAGTGACATTAACAATACTTTTATTACAAATGACATATTTATAAAATGTCCTAATAATAATAAAGAAAATGCTAAAGCTAAACATATTGATAACACAATACTCATTTTGTCTTTTATTTTTTTATATACTTTTCCAAATATGATATTTCCTAATAGTCTTGCAATTCTTGAAATAAATACAATTGTTGTTATATAATATGTAACCATTTCAATAGATAAGAAATTTTGAAAATCATATTGCATAAACAATTTACTATTATTTTGTCCCATCTTTATGATAGAATAAAAAACTGCATTAGCTAAAATTACTAAAAAAATGATGTTAGTTATTTTTAGTTTATTATTATCCGATTTCGTAGTTTCTTTAATTTTGTTTTTTGCTTCGTAATATAAAAATGAAACGCTAAATAATATTATATATATTCCAATTGATAAATACATTGGTAAATAATTATTTATATTAAATAAACTTCCTGCTACTAATGCTGTAAATAGAGTAATTGAGGAATATATTATTTTTGTTTTATTTCTAATCTTATAATAATCGTCTGATCTGTCTACTGCATTTAGATTGTTTTTAAGTACAATTTCATCCATATTTAAAAATATATATGCAAGTTCAAGTATAGTTTTATATAATAACATCAAAGGAAAACTATTTCCAAATGTTAAGCATAGAGATGCTATTAAAAGCATAAATGAACCTAATCTTAATGAATTTACATTTCCTATTTTCTTTACAATAGATAATATTATTTTTTGAGATAAGATACATATAATTAGTGAAACCATTGTCATTGCTGTTATTTGACTTGCTGTTAATCCTTTTACTAATGTTAAAAACAAAGTATCTATTGGTACGAAAAAAATCATATCTCCTGTAAATGATGCAAATATCGGGTATATTTTTATACTTCTTTTTGCTTTTTTTATACTCTGTGTTTCTTCCATTTATTCTTTCCTTTCAAAATTTATAAATTATAGTATTTTTTGATACACATATGCTGTTTCAAATTCCTTATTTCCAACAATATTACTTTCTATATTTTCTATTTTAGTTTCATATACAATTTTACAATTGCATTTCTCATAAAATTCATGATTGCAAGATTCATCTGTTAGTATTTGAATTTTCTTTAATCCATCTTCTTTGGCAAGTTTAAATACGTCTAATAATAGCTTTGTTCCTATTCCTTTATTTTGATATTCTTTTTTTACAATTAATATAGATATTTCTCCATCAAATTTCTTTTCTATTTCCTTTGGCTCATAATATCCATAATTATCATCATACTTCTTTATAGCATCTTTATTTTTTATCTTTTTACTATTCATAAGTTTCTTTCTTATTATTTTTGCCAATTTTTTTCTTAACAGATGCTTTTTAGAATTCCATTTAGCATATCCACAAAATCCTACAAGCTCACCATTTTCTTTATAAGTAATAATCTTTTCACTTTCTTCTAGTATCTCCATTAAATAAATCCAAGCACATATATTTCCTTCAGCTCCAGATTCTTTTTTTCCTAGATTCCACTCTTTACCTAATATTTCAACTGCTTGTCGCATTTCTTTTATATTCATGTACTTCTCCTACTTTTATTTACTTTTCACATATTATCATAATAATAAAAAGTTTTCAATGTATATAATTTCAAGTTGATAAAGACTGATATTTTGACCAACTTTTAAAATGATGGTATAATTAAGTTTGAATATATTTTAATTCCAAGAAACAATTACATCTTGGTTGCAAAATTTCTGGACATAATATCAGTAACTATTAACAAAGAATTTATTATCAAGGAGGCACATTATGAAAAAAAGACATTTTAATATCTCTGAAATAGTAGTAAAAGGACGTGATAGTGATTATGAAAAAAGATTTGCTGAACATATGAAACAAGTAATTGATTCAGGTTCAAAGACATATAATCTTACTTCAAAAGAAACATTTGATATGTATAATTGTCCAGAGATTATGGAAAAGGAAGAGCTTTGACTCTTCTTTTTCTATGTATTGATTATTAAAGCTATTTTGAACTGTTACATTTATCTTCTAAATAGTATTTCAAATTTAATTTAACAATAAGTTATATAGAAAGCTCGAAATTGATTTTTATGTTAATTAATGATATAATTAATATAACTATTTTTTATAGAAAAGAGGAGGAACAAACATGACAAAAGAGTTATTTATCAAGAAAAGAGAAATAATACGGTCACTGAGAAGTTACCGTAAGGGAATCCTCAATGTGTTATTGCTAAAAGCATCACAATTAAAAGGTGAACTCGAAGAACTCTGGATAACTGGTGTATGTGAAAAAAATGTAGTTTGTCTTGATGATTTTGAAACAGAGGATAAGGATTGCTATATTGTTGTAAAGCGAGATATAGTTAGTCATTTTTTATCTATTTTAAATCAGCTAGATGAACACAATGCTATCCAAGAAATTCATGATTTTACACATTGTGATGATTGGGCTGATTTATTTATGTATCCAGCATTTGACGATTTAATGGATCTCTTATGGACATATGAAAGTGCTTTTGAAGCAGAGAAACTTATAATCAAATAATGCAACACACTAATTCATAAGCTCGAGTGTCTTTTTACTTGGGCTTTTGGATTTTTTATTTATTTCGTTAAATCATATTTGTATATTTTAGTATAACTACCATTTTCCAAAGGTGCTTTTTCTATAAATTCCCATCCAGTTTTTTCATAATAATTTTCATGCTCTGTTATTAAATATATGTTTTTATAGTTCATCTTTCTTGTTTCTTCTATTACTTTTTCTTGCAATAATTTACCTATACCTTGATTTCTATATTCTTTCTTTACAAATAATGCTGCCATCCATGGGTATAAATCTTGTCTTGATTTTAAGTCACATCTCCAAATAGAAACACATCCTACTACTTCATCATCATATTTTGCAATATACATTTGAGGAATATCATTTCTATTTAAAGAGTGCTTTGAGCGATATATTATATCTTCCAGTTTTCTATTATATTTTTTCTCCCATTCTTCATATATCCATTCTGAAACTTCTTCTAAATAGTCTATATCATCTAATAAATTAATAACTTTAATATTTTCTAAAACCATATTTTACACCTCTATAATTATATTGTCATTTCTACCCCATCTTCTTTTATGATTACATCTTTTAAGCATTTTTTCTTTAATTCTTCTCTTGTGTCATCTCTTAAATGGGTAGCTAAAATTTTATTTTTATATGTTTTTCTTATTGTTTCTATATCATCAATTCCCATGTGATAATTTGTACCTTCAATCATTGATATATCTGTTATTACAATTTCACTATTTTCAAATATATTTAATACTTCTTTACATAGACAAGTATCTCCTGTGATTCCTATTTTATTGTTTATGATATATCCATAGCTTTCTATATTGTAATGATCTACTTTTTGGACTTTTATATCATAATCATTAAATATTTCTATTGACTTTGTTTCAGGTAATATCTCTATAAATTTTATCTTTTCTTTAAAAAACTTATCAAAAAAATCTTGATAATATATATGACATAGTTCAGTTAATTTTTCTTTTAATTCTTTTGGTCCAGCAATATATATTGGTTTTAAGTTTTCCTCTACTTCTAAATTCAGTATTAGTGCTGGTAAATCTGCATAATGGTCTGCATGAAGATGTGTTATAATTATCATTTCTAATTTTGTAAAATCATAATTTGTTTTTCTTAATTCTTTTAGTACACCATTTCCTACATCTACTAATATTTTGTCATCTATTAACTCACTTGCACAATTATATTTTGAATATATTGCTCCTGTTCCTAATAATCTTACTTTCATTATTAATTACTCCTAATTTAATTTATTTTTATGGTACATAAATCATATCAATTAAAAATATTTTTCAATAAATTTTTCAAAAAATAATATATCCTTCATCTTCTCTGGATGCCATTGTACTCCTACAATATTATCCTTTTCAATTGCTTCAATAATATTATCTTCACTTTTAGCTGTTATTTTAAATCCATTTGCAGTATCTTTTATTGCCTGATGATGAAATGAGTTTACACTTATTTTATTAATATTATAAACCTCATATAGAAAAGATTTTTCTTGTAATATAATATCGTGAAATTGATTTTCTAAATTATGTCCTTCTATGTCTTGATATAAACTTCCTCCAAAACAAACATTAATTGATTGCATCCCACCACATATTCCTAAGATTGGTTTATTATTTTGATAAAACATTTCAATTAATTTTTTATCAATTGCAAATTCATCAATTATATTATTTTTTTCGTCGTTGTTTTTTTCTCCATAATATTTTGGATTAATATCAATATTACTTCCCGTTATAATTAATCCATCACAGATTTTCTCTATTTCTTCCATATTGTTTTCTGTAAATACTGGAATCAAATTAATACCAAGTTTATCAAAAATATCTTTAAAATATTTAGTTATATAAAATCTTTCAGTAAATCCAACTTCTTTTTCTACTATTTCAAATCTTTCCGTAATTGCTAAACGCATTCTTTTTCTCTCCTTCTATTAATTTTATTATATATATCATACCAAGAATAACATCTAGTTAAGTTATTAAATTCTGGTATTCTATTATATGGTGCATCATATATAATAATTGAAGTGTTATTTATTAATTTTTTTATATTTTTAGTTTCATCCTCAATCATAATATCAATATTATGTTCTTTGCAATGCGTTCCCTTATCTTTTATATTAAAAAATATATCATCATAAATTATTTTATTTTCTTTTAACCATTTTTTAGTTATTTCTTCAACTTTACTTTGTAATTCTTTTGGAAACCACTCATCATAATTTTTCCTTGCTGTAATTATATATATTTCATCTCCTAAATTTCTTAACTTCGATATTACTTCTGATGCAAACTCTCTTGCAGGTAATTCTGAAACTAAATCTTTTCTATATTTATTCCAAAAATCATGTGCAATTTCATCAGTCCATCCAAAAATGTCAGTTGTGTCAAAAGCATTTATATTTTCCAACTGGTATTTTCCTATCTCGCTACAATACTTAAATCCATAAGTAATACTAAAATCATAATGTGAATTTAATACTCCATCTATATCTATACCTATTTTCATTATTTGTATCCTCCAATTATTTGTTTAAAAATTCACTTATACTATCTTTTATTTTATCTAACTCATGTCCTGTTGCTAAACAAGTATTCCATCCTCTACTTTTTGCTACTTCAATATTTTCTTTGCTGTCATCTATAAATAGAATATTTTTAGGCTCTATCTTACAATCTTTTTCTACTATTTCATAGATTTTCTCTTTAGGTTTTCGACAGTTTAATTCAAATGAAAGCCATACATAATCAAACACTTTCAAATCCACTTGTTTATCTAATCTCTGCTTATCTAATGATCCAAGATTTGATAAAATAGCAATCTTACATTTATCTTTTAAGCTATGAGCAAATTCTACTACATCTTTGTAATAATCAATTTTATCAAATTCTTTTATGTAATAATCATAAAATTCGTCTGAATTACATTTTAAATTAAATTCTTTTTTTATTTTTTCAAACCACCTATCATTTTCTAAATAGATATGGTATGTTGTATCTTCTACTGATTGAGCATGGTATCTTTCTACTATTGTTGCTTCATCTTCGTTACTATTAAAATGTTTTATAAGATTTATGATAGCTCTATCTATTGAGTATTCTCCTTCTTTATGACTTTCTATGACGCCTCCCCAATCAAATATAACAATTTTATTTTTGTTTTCTATTTCTTTAATTTTAGAATATACATCATACCACGAATACGCTCTATAAATGTTTTTTCCTTTACATTCTTTGTTATATCCTGCGTTAAAGCATATTACTGGTATATGTTTTGATATTTCATTTATATTTTCTACTTTATCATCTATCATCACATCAATATTGTTATTTAAGCATATTTCTAATTTATCATCTGGACTAAATATAATTTCATCATAGTAAATTTCATTTTCTTTTAACCAATTTCTTACTATTTCTCTCATCTTTTGACCTTCAGCTGTATCTCTATCAGTTAAAAATCTTGCAGTTATAATATATACTTTATTTCCATCATTACTTAATTTTTTTGTTACTTCATTTGCAAATTTTCTTGCTGGTTCGTTTTTAGCATAATCATATAAATATTTTCTCCAAAATTCATCATCTAAATTTTTGTCTACATCAAATATTTCTGTTACATCATATCCTTCTGGGTTTATAATTCCTTTCTGGTATTTTTCAAATACAACTTTACTTCCATAATCTAATTGCCATTGCTCAATATCTGTTAAGACACCATCTATATCTATTCCTATATTCATTACTACCTCCAAAACACCTATTTTTCTTTTAAAATTCAGTATATGCAAAAAAATAGCTTTGGAAATTTTTTATTCCCATATATTCATCTGCACTCCATGTTCCTGACTTTTTAAATCCGTTTCTTTCATAAAACTTATGGGCTTTTATATTATCTCCTAAAGTATATAAATAAATATTATTTATACCTTTACTTTTTGCATATTCTTTTGTTTTATTTAATAAATGTGTTCCTATTTTTTGTCCTTGAAATTCTTTACTTATAGCAATTTGTTTTATTTGAATATTATTTTTTTCTATCGTTATCCATAGATTATCGCCTTCATCTGGTTCATACACTAATGTATTAATTGACGCATAACCTACAACTTTATTATTTAATAAAGCAACAAAAATGAAATCTGCATTTGTAATATAATCTTCGTCCATTAAATATCCGTTGTTTGGATATACATTTTCATTATGTATTTTTTCTATTTCATCTTTATACTCATCAAATTGTTCTTTTTCTATTTTTCTAATTTCTATTTTTTCTAGCATATTTTCACTCATTTTATTTTCTCCTTGCTTGTATTTTCATATATATATCATACCAACTAAATACTCTTGTCATGTTTTCTAATTTTAGATCTCTGTTATATCTGCAATCATAGCAAAAGATATGTGTATGTTTTACAAATGTTGGTATAGTTTCTGGACTATCCTCAATCATTATATCTATTTTTAATCTATCAATTTCTTTTGTTTTATCTGGTGAAAAATATAGTTCATCATATATTATTTTATTTTTCTCTAACCAGTCTTTGACAATTTTTCTTGACCTTTCTCCTTCTTTAGTATTTTCTATCGTAAAATGTCTAGAAGTTATAATATATATGTTATTTCCTTCATCTTTTAATTTTTTTATTATTTCACTTGCATATTTTCTAGCAGGTTCTTGTTGGCAATAATCCCAAAAATATTTTTCTCTATAATCATCTAATATACTTTGATTCCAATTTACTTTTGCGTATTCATATTCATATGGTCTTTTTAGTCCTTCTAAATTATTCTCAAAAATATATTTTGTTATTGTATCCATTAAGCAATCATCATCATTTGTTAATACTCCATCTATATCTATACCTATGTTCATATTTTCCTCCAATATTTCTTATTCTTTCGACATAATATCATAAATATTTTAAAAAATAAAGAAATCATTTGTTTTATACTAAAAAAGGAAAAGAAAAGCTGTTTTAAAGCTCCTCTTTTCCTAAAAAGTGTTTTACAAGCATACATGCTTAAAAAAATTTAAATAACAAGAGATATTCTTCCTGTTCTAATCCTATCTTTTAAAATAGAATTAACATTTCTTTTATTGATTGTTACCTGCGTTTTTTTGCCATTAAAATCGATATATTTACAGCAAACATTTTGTAAATAGGTAAATCTTTTTACTGCCTCAATAACATAGATTAGATTATCAGGTTCAGTAGGAGATTTTTTATCATCTCCAATTAGATTGCAGTATCCATATCCCTCTTTATTTACATGAATTAAAATTTCTTCTAATCCTAATTTTGCTTCGCAGATGATTTTTTCATCACCCTCGGTAAATTTTACCGAGTTTAATTCACTAGTTTTTATTAAACCATCTGCAATTGCTTTAACCATTTTTCTCTTAATTTGTTTTTCGGTGTCTGTCCGTTCAATAGTTGCTTTTGTTGCATAATTGATTATTTTTAATGTTTTAATATCTTCAGAACAAACATCAAAAAAATCAAGTAAAATTGGTTCATAGCC
Organism: uncultured Clostridium sp.; assembly: GCA_930990555.1. Lineage (GTDB taxonomy): Bacteria > Bacillota > Clostridia > TANB77 > CAG-508 > Merdicola. Next base: position 77,875 of record CAKNPW010000002.1, read on the forward strand.
ATATGCGTTACATGGCTCTACAAGTAAAAGAGGGATTCCATCTTCTACTTTGACAATACTTAAGCACTTACCAGTTTTCTTGTGCCAAATGACTAATTCACCAGATGCTATATATACTTTCTCGAACTTGCATTCATTATCAGAAATATAACACTTTTCTGGTTCAATCCTAACACAAGCACCTCGTATACCAAATTTTATACAATGCCTTCTTATTTGCTTCTTGTATTCGGTACAGATTGATGCTTTTTCAGGATTATCTGCAATTGCAACAACAATCGAATTAAATCCACTCGATAAGTGTGCTAATATGATGCCTGTTTCGTTTTCCCGAAAATATGCACCATCTTTGTTAACCCCCATTTTAAAATTTTCAAACATAATATGTCCTCCTTGTTATTTATATACTTTGCACTACTGCATCTTATATATTATACCATGTATTTACTATTTCTTCAAATTATGTAAATTTTACTATTAGAGTTTAGTTTTTCTTCACTATTAAATTTATATAGTCATCATTTTCTCATGCTTTATCATCATATCAAATTTTTCTATAATATCTTCATAGACTTCTAATGCTTTAGTCATATCACCATTTTTATGACTTTTTTGAAAAATATTATCTATGATATTGCTTTTTATGTATCTAATTTCATCTATACTATAATCTCTATCTTCAATCTTTGAAGATTCTCCTATTAAATCTCTTTCTTCAACTGTAAATTTATCAAATATTTTCATTTTCTGCTCCTTTTATTGTTATATTTTTTTGTTTATTTATAATTCAAATATATTTGCTTTTAAAATCATTTTTGAAATCTTACTTTTATTATCTAACGGTATTTCCCATGTACTACCAGCGATAGACCTTTTTATCTTATGTTCTTTTGCAGGTTCTCCTAATATTTTTACTAACTGTTTTTGTAATGGTACTTTATTTGTATAAATTGATAATTTATTTTCACTATATAAAATGTTTATTGTGGTTTCTGTTTCTGCTTTTATTGGTTCTTTATAAATTTTTTCTTTTTTCATATTAACTGCTTTCTATCAATTTATCTAAAATACCATTATTTTTATTTTTTAAAATCATTTTAACAATCCCCTTTTTCTTTTATGGCAACCATAAATTCATTATCTTGCACGGTACGATTTGCATTTTGATAGACAAATTTTGCTCCTGTAAAATAAACTTCATAACCTTTATTTAATAATTTTTCTCTTGCTATTCTTAAAAAGTCATCTACTTGTTTATCAGATAAATCTTCTCTTACTTTCAAGTCAAAATATTTGCATACAATACATTTTTTATCTATTTTTAATTTTTCTTCTAAATAATTATCAACATATTCCTCTGTAATTTGTTTTTCTTGTTCTTGATTTGACACTTCTATCACCTTCTACTATATAATTATTTATAACCTTCCATATCATATCATAAATGGCAAAAAAATAAAAGTACCCATAAGGATACTTCATCTATTATTATATTTTTTTAACCTCTATATATTTTTCTGTTAGTTTTATCAATTCTTCTGCCGTTTCTATTTGGGCAAATGTATCTTCTGGTCTAACTATAAACTCATCATCATAATCACTATCTTATCTTATTCTACTTGCGTCTGATATTCTTCGTCCCATATTTTTAGGAAATATTTCTGTATGTATATAATTTTTATTAAAATATGCTATTACATCTTTATGTCTTTTAAAATCTATTGGTTCTAATGCCAAAACTGCTTTCATACTATGAAATATTGAATTGTATAATATACTATTAGCTGATTTAAACAGATTTGATTTATATAATACTTTTCCTGCTTCTAATTCTTCTTTTGCTTGTTCTAATCTATGTTCAAATAATTCTTTTAAAATTACATCATTCATTTTATATTGCTCCTTTGTTAATTTTTTTAATTACAGATTTATTGTAATTATAACATTTTTTATATAAATCTACTATAAATTCCATTTATTTTATTATATTTCCTCATTCTATTGACTTTAGTAAATTATTTTGATAAATTTGTCGTAACTACAAAAGATATATTTGTCGAAGGGAGGTATGTAAAAATGAATAAAAGTGAATTAGTAAGTGCAATGGCTTCAAAAACATCAGATTCAAAATCTTCTACTGAAAAAACATTAAATGCTTTAATAGAAATCATTTCTGATGAATTAAAAAATGGTGGAAAAGTTCAATTAGTTGGATTTGGAACTTTTGAAACAAGAAATAGAGCAGCAAGAAAAGGAAGAAATCCTCAAACTGGTGCTGAAATGAAAATTCCAGCTTCTACTTCTCCAGTATTTAAAGCTGGTAAAGCATTAAAAGATATTGTTAATAAATAAATGTTAAAATACCGAGTAAAATCGGTATTTTTTATATTAATAATCTATTTTTTCTAATTTATTTTCTTGCAGTTTTTTTAGGCATTTCGTACAAATGGCTTTGCCATTAAATCCTTTTAAATTTTCTTCACTTCCACAAAATTGACAAGTTATCGTTGCTTTTTCTAAAACAATTCTTCCTTTATCAACATAGATTTCTATTGGAGATTTTTCTTTTATATTAAAAGTTTCTCTAATTTCTTTTGGTATTACTACTCTTCCTAGTTCATCTACTCTTCTAATGATTCCTGTACTTTTCATTGTAATTTTCCTTCTTTCTTATTTTATTTAATCTTTGTTCTATGTCAATAAGTTTTTTAACTCTTATTATCTCCTCATGATTTATAGTATGTATCTAACCATACATACAATTTGTTTTTAGTTCCTCCTTTCCTAAAACGCACTACATATTTTATTTAAAATAATTATAGTTAATACTTTTACATATATTACCACTTCTTGAATATTATCACAATCGACAAAAAATGACAATCATTTTTATAAATATATTAGATTTTTATAAAAAGAAGCAGAGAAGCTATTTTGTATAAACAACTCCCCTACTTCTATATTTTTTTACATATCTAGTTAAATAAATAACTAATTAATTCCTTTACATTTTTTGCAGGATACATTGATAAAGCATTTAAGATTTTTCCTTTTACTTCTTTACTAACTTCATATCCTACAATAACATCTTCTCTGCCTATCGTTTTTATTTGTTGAAAATCACTTATACATGCTAGTATTACTTTATTTAAACTTCCCATTTTAGTTATAAAGTAGAATAAATCGTTATTTTCATCAAATAATTTTTTAACATATTCTCTTATTTCTTGTATTTCATATATTTCTCTTTGGTCATTGTCATATCCATCAAAAATAATCATTGCCTTACCATATGATTTTGTTAAATCATCTCTTAATGATTTTAAAATTTGATTTAATGCAAATATATCTTTTTTTAATACTTCTTTTTTTGTAACTGAATGTATTATAAAATCAAAAAAATTCATATCACTATATAAGTTATCCGTATTTTCGTTCAATCTTATTCCTCCATTCTATAACTAAATTTAAGAGATGTAAATTAATACATCCCTTTTTATGCTACTTTCTTTTGATATATATTTTCTTTTTTTGAATTGTTCTTTTTTGTTAATTTATCTTTATATCTTTGATATCCTATACGAAGAATTTTTTCACTTCTTTCTATCTCTATATCAGTTACAAGTCTTCCAATTGAAGCATATTGATAATATTTCTTTAATTTTCCTTTTACAATTTCTAGTCTTGGTCCATCATATTTTCTTATGACATTATATTTACAATTATCATCATTATATCTTTTATGATCACTTATTCTAACATTTGGAATCAGTCCATTATCAATTTTAAGATATATACTTTTACTTGTTTTAGATTTATGAGCTTTTACTATAAATCCTCTTTTATTTAATAAACTTATTAATCTTTTTGCAAATTTCTTTTCTTTATTTTTTATCATAATTTCATTCCTCCATTTTTAATAGAAATATTCTACAATATTTATCATCCATTCTGGATCATTTTCTACTACGCATTTTCTAACAATTCCATCTTCAAAAGTTATTTCACCTTTGTTATCTTTTATAACTTTTAAGTAATAACGTGTATCTGTATCAAACCAAATTCCTTCTGGTGTAACTGTTGCATCAGGAAAAAGACCTTTATATTTTAGTTTATCCCATAATATGTCTTTTAGCTTTGCTTTGTTAGTTAATATATAACCTTTTTTAATATCATTGCTTTTAACTGGTAATATTTTGGTTTTTAAACTATCTGTTTTATAATCTAACCATCTAGCATATTTATTAAAATTACTATACATGTTACCATCTTTATCAAACATACTTTTATCCAAATCTCTTATAGCAAATTTAAAGATTTCTTCATCACTTGAATTATATATTTTATTTAAATAATTATATGCTCTTGTCTTTTTAGACTTTTCACTATCATCTAAATCAAATTGGTCTAATATTCTAGAATACTCTGATATAATTTCTATTAATTTGGAATTTTCTTCTAAAATTATATCAGATTTTGTTTTGTCTATATATTTTGCTATCTTTTGTTTTATGCCAAAAGGCTTCATTACATCATCAATTGATTTATCTTTATTTGTTAAAACAATAGCTAAATAACTTTCCATTTTCAATCCTCCATTTTTTATTTTATATATGACAATCTACAATTGTTAATTTCCATTCAGGGTTTGCTGTTTTTATAAATCTTTCTACATAGTTTTCAGAAAAATCCCTTTCTTCTTCTGGTGTAGCATATGATAAGCCCCACCAGCCCATTTTGCCTGGTTCATACCACTCTCCATCAGGTGTTAAAACTGCATATGTACTAAATTCAGTCATATAGCGAATATATGATTCTTCTGTTGGATATAATTTTTCTAAATATTCCTTACTATAAAAAGATGTTTTTATATAATCTTCATAAGGCTTAATGTGTTTTTTACTTTCCTCTATCATTAAATCCCATCTTATGTCTTTTACTAAAGCTGAATTTACTTTAATTGGATTTTTAGCATTTTCTGAATTATTTATTATAAGCATATCTTTCCATCTACCACCTATTTCAAACCAATCCCACTTTGAATCTGGATTATATGTACTATATATTCCTCCATCTTCAGAAATTTCATCTGGTTCATAATATTTAATTTCTTCTTTATAAATCCTATCATTTTTCCATTTTGCGATTATTGGTATTCTTTTTATAAATCTTAAATGTGCAATGTTTTTAGAGTATTTTCTTCTATATGCCGTTTTATCTTTCCTATATTCCTTATAAATTTTTTGTAGACGTTTAATTAGTTCTTTTCCTCTTTTTATGACATCTTCTTTTGTTAAAGCTATATATTTTTCTACTTCTAATCCTTCATAAAAAGGTTCTAATAAATCATCTACTGTTGTATCTTCATCTGTAAATACTGCTACTGAAAAATGACTCATATTTTTATTCCTCCTTTGAAAAAGGACAAGCCTTAAATTTAGCCTGTCCTTTTTATTTTTATTAAATTTTTAAGCAACTTTTCTTCTAGATTTATGCTTTACTTTTATGTCTTTTACATTTTCTTCATTAAAATTTAACTTTTTAACTTTTTTTAATGTTTTTCTTAATGCTTTTAAATCTTCGTCACTATATATTATTTTTTTACTATTATTCATATTATCACTCATCTTTCTTTTATTTTATCTATGCACTTTTTTCCATGTAATCTTGATATGAATTTGAAATGTCATTATCTTTTATAACCATTTTTATATCTTTCTTTGAATCATCAATTTTATTTAATAAATTATTATATATTGGAACTGGATCAGTATAAATAGTATGTTTATCTAAAAATACATCTATTTTTTTAATGTTAAATTCTTTTAAAATATAAATAGCTTGTTTTTTAGATATTACATTTGGCACAGCAATTGTAATCTTATTAAACATTTTAAATAATCTATAAGCCAACAAAAATTCACTTGCAAAAACAATTTCCTTTTCTTTAAATAAATTCCTATTTAGTAGTTCCATTTTTCTTTCTTCTTCAGGCATTAAAATTTGTATCCAATTTTCTGCATTTGCCCCTTGAAACTCTTTACTACTACTAAACCATATATCTGTTGTTTCTAGCTTGTATTTTCTGTCTAAATGGATTCTTAAGCCTTTTACTCTGTTGTGTAATATAACTGGTATAAAAAAACCTTTATGACTCTTAAAAGTCCATTTCATTTGTTTATTCATATAAAAACCAGGAATCCCAAATAGATTTATTCCATGTTCTATTAATTTGTTACAAATTGCAATTTTCGTATATTCTTTTTGTGGTATGCTTTTAAATCCATATTTTATTATTTCATCTCTTGAAAAACCTAATTTTAAAAGTATATTATAATGGTATTTTGTTAATCCTAGTAATTTTAAAAAGGTTTCATATACGAAACTTATATCTTCTTGACTTCTTTTTATTGCTTTTTTTATGCTTACAAGTGAAGTTGTCATATCAGCTTCTTCAGATATTAGTTTTATATATGCTTCTTTATTTGTTATAAGATTACATCTTGCGTATAAGCCAATTGCTAAACCTTTTTCTCCACATCTCCTACAATAATAGCTATCTTTTACTACATTTAATTTCAAATTTCCTACATTTGATTCTGTGCAAAAAGGACATCTTACATAAATAATGTCACCTTTTGCATATTTTTCTTTTAAACCTAGTTTATTTTTAACATTTATGATGCTAATTCTGTTGTATATATCTATATCTTCCATATAAAAATCCCTTCTTCTATTTTTTTAAGCGACTTTTTTTGTATACATTTTAACAATGTCATTACATTCTTTTTTCCAATTTTCTGGTATTTCATTTAATGAATATGTTTTTATAAGGTTACACCTATCTTCTATTTCCTTATTAAAATACCTATTAGGTAAAAGGTCCTTTCCAATTTTAGAATAAATTTCAAGAATTTTATCATCAAGATTTATAATATAAGCATATTCACACATATAAGTATTGTTTATTTGGTCCTTATAATCTACCATGTATTTTAAATTGCTCTTATTATATACTGATAAGTCACCTTGTGTTTTTCGTAATAAACAATAAAAATCTGATAAAGAATGAAATGATACCATTAAATCTACAAACTCTATGCAATTTAATATTTGTTCAATATTAGGAATATCAAATCTGCTAACTAATGTAATTTTTGAAAATATTTGTTCCATTTCTTCTATTGAAGTGTTTTTTATAAAGTCAACGATTTCATCTCCTAGTCCTTCAAAGTAACTGTCATAATGTTTGTAGGTTAACTTGTCAATATTATTTTTATGAAATCCATATATTCCTCTTGTTCCCATATTTATTTCTCTCCTTTTTATAAATATTAAGCACTTTTTAATGCTTCATCATATTCTTCTTTTACAAAATCTATAAAACTTTGGACTAGCTCTTGTGCTTTACTTCCTATCTTTAATTTAGTTCTTATATCAAGCATATTGAAGTCATTTAAATAGTTAAACTTACAAAAACTTGTATCTAAATCAAAGTAATCTAAAATTAAAAAAGCTATACTTTCTGCAAAGTTCTCGCCCAAATTTTTATAATGAAATCCAAAAGAATACTTGTAAATAGTGGTTACTGCTTCATATACTAATCCATCTAGACTTTTATAATCTTCTGGAAAATATGTCTTTGTTATCAGGTCTTGATTTTCAAGCTCCAAGATAGTATTTTTTACAATATTACATGTATCTTCAACTATTTCTTGTAACTTTTTAATATCATAATTATCTGAATAATATAAATTTTTTATATCTAATACCTTTTTTAATTTTCTAGAAACCATTGTATCTGAAATATCAAATGTGCAAACTCGTCTTAATTTTTCGTCATCAATATATTCGATTCCCGCTTCTTTTCTTTGCTTTTTCTCTTTACCATTTACATCTACTTGTCCATCAATAAATTTTTTATCTTTTTTCTTTTTTGGATTCTTGTATATGTATACTTTGCGAGGATTTTTTATTACCATTCTTCCATAAAGTTTCCATTCTACAAATGTTTTAACAACTGTCGCTTCAGGGTTTTGATAAAAAATTAATAACTGATTTTTAAAATCCTCTTTATAGAAATTTTTTGAAAATTTAAGAAATCTTATATAATCATCCTTATTTTCTATTCTTTTAAAAGCTCTTTGTAATCTTTCATAATTTGTAATACTTGCTCTCATTTAATTCACCTCTTATAAATATTTTTCGTATTTTGAGCTAATTGATTTAACCCACTCTACATCTAATCTACTTGGATATGTAGACCAACTTTTTTCTCGACTGTTCCACCAATATCCTTTTTTCTTTAAAGCAAATTTTAATTGTGCTTGTGGCTTAAAAACAAATTTTATAAACACTCTGTCATTTTTTAGATATGCAGTAAAATTCTCATCTTCAAATAAGATTTCTTCTTTTTTCTCTTTTATTTCTCCATTTTTAGATGCTATATACACTTTATAGATAATCGTATTTTTCTTCCATTTATATATTTGGTTAAATTTTTCAAATAGCTCTATGAACTTTTTATTATCAATGTTAGATAATTCAATTAGTTCATTTTTTATATCAAGTCCTAACTTATGTAATTGCATAATTTCTGCTACTTTTTTCTTTATAGAATCTTCTTTTGAAGGCTTTTTGAAACTTTTATATTGTTTTTCTAGATTACTAAACCAAACATTAAAATCACTTGATAGTTCCATGATTTTATCTGCTTCTTTATCTCTTTTTCCTCCATTATACTTTGCAGGTCCTGCAACAATAACACTTACAAAACTTGCTTCATATTTTAATATTTCCATATTTTTTTGGTACAATCTATCTAGAATTTTTTGTTTTTTTACTTCTGAAATATTCCATTCTAATATTTCATTTACACAGCTTTTATAAATTTTTTCTCTTATATCTCCTCTGTCATTATTAAAACTTACATTATTTGCTCTTTGTAATTGTGTTTTATCCAATTCTTTTATATTTAACATTATTATTCCAACCTTTCCTTTTATTTTTTATGATATTTTCTTTTTAGAATTACAATCTTTAGCTATTTTTCTTGCTCTTTTTAAAGCAAGTATCATATTATGAGTATGTAAATTTTCTTCTATATAAGCGTCAATTTTTGTCATACAATTCTCTATTTTATTTCTATAATTACTTAATATATTTTCACTTATATCTGTTTTTTCAATTATTTCTATGACAGTTTCATAATCAGAAATTTCTACTCTTAAATCCCTAATTTTTCTATTATTCTTTTTGATTTTATTTTCATTGTAACCAATAAATTCTTTTATATTATTTAACATATTTTTATTCCCCCTAATTTTTTATTTTTTATATGATTTTGCTTTTATTTTTTCTCTTTCACTTTTTATTAATATTTTACTTTTACACATGCTTTCATATCCTTTTACTCTATTCTGATAGTTCGTCTAATAAACTTAATTCTGGAAAACTTTCTCCTGTTCCTATCCAAAAATTTTCTAATTTTCTTATGTCTATTTCTTCTTTTCTTTTTCCCAACCATGAAATGTGAATTCTTCCATTTTTAAGTTTACAAATATCTAAACAAGTTAAATCATCTCCTGTTTTTTCTGATTCCATTATTATTCTTTTAAATAACCTTTTAGCATCTTCGGTAATTGAAATATGTTCTTTACCTGTTACACCTGAACCCATAACACTTCCGTGAGGAAAATAGCAGTCTTCATTCATTTCTCCTTTTCCTTCTAAAACCAAAATATTATTATTATCTTTTGTATAAATTTTTAATAATATATCTTTTTCCACTATTTTATTTCCTCCTAACATAATTTTAAGTACCAATATTCTTTTTCTTTATAGAAATTGGTACTTTTATTTTGTATTCTCCAAATTTTCTTTATTATTCAAATTGGTAGTTCCAATCCTTGCAATATTTCTTTAACTTTTCTTGGTCAATTTCGCATATCATAAATGGTCTATCAATATAATCCATGGCTGTTCTTGCTTTATCTTTGCTAACTACATTTATTGATCTAACTACTTTTACTATGTCTAATTTTCTAAATATATCTAAATATTCTTCTTTTAAAGCTATATTAGTTTTATTATATAAAACTTTACTACTAAATACTGTTGCATTAGAAATTGGTATACTTCTAGAAAAAGGTCGACTTTTTTCCTTGCCATATACCGTGATACACATTGCTAAATTATTAGTTTCATATGTAGATACTTTAAAGTAGCAGTCAATATATTCTTTATCATTAATTGACATTTTAAAACTATTATTGCTTCTTTCTTCATTATAAGCTACAAGAAATAATTTTATTATTTCCGTTGTTTCTAAATAATTTAAATTTATAGCTTTTTCTAAACCTTTATTTCCATCTACTAATTTTAATATTTCTTCTATCAAGTCACTATTCATAAGTAATAATCCTCCTTATTTTTTATTTCCTTTATTTTTTAATTTTTCACTCCATTTACCTAAAACAAACTGTGATGTAATGTGTTCTATTTTTTATTACAATAGCCTAATACTTATATTTTCCTCCTAACAAAAAAAGGATATTTTATCCCTTTGATTTTTATTTTTATAAAATTTAATTCAGATTTTATATACATAAACGCCATTTATTGCCTTCTTTTATAAAATTATTGTTATTATTTAAAATTTGTCTAATCTTTTCCCTAACATGATGGTTGTTTTTAGCTTTTTTTGACTTACTTAAAATTTCATATATGTCATCAACTGTTGCTTTATTATTAAGGAATTCTAATGTTGCTTGTATTAAATCTCTCCAAGTAATATTTTCTATTTGCATAATATTTTTGTCTTTACTTGAAGTTGTTTTTACGTTAAAAATCCATATTTTATTTTTCTTAAATACTAGGATATGTTCATGTTTTATTGGAATAAAACGATTTGCATATGTATTTTTATCAGACACGCAATTATGTTGTATTTTTATAATATGACTTTCTAAATCTCCAAAAAACTTCATATCTTTTAATATGCTATAATATTTGCCTTGCTTTCTGATGTCACCAATTAGGGTTACATGTCTACCACCTAAAATTAAGCTATGATATATTTTTTCATTTACCATATCTAATTTATTTATAAATTCTTCATATGGCATTTTATTTGACAAGTCATTTTGATGATAACTATTTCTTTGATACTGATATTTAATAATATCCCAATATGGTGGATGTGAAAATATAAAATCAGCTCCAGTAGGTATTTCATCTTTTAAGGCATCCCATCCATTTATTAAATCTAAATGTATACTATTAGTAATTCCAAGTTCACTTGCTACGTCTTTTCCCGTTCCACTACCTGAAAATACTTCTACAAATTTCTTTGGTTTGGAATTTGGATAAAAGTGTGATATTAAATCTTTAATAACATATCCGAGAGCAATTTCCTCTATAAGAGGATTTACCATATGAACCTCGACTTGTATAGCTAATTACACTTTCCATTTCATAATTTTCCTCCTACATTTTTCTCATATTTTATTCTTCAATATTTTCAATTTTATTAATATTAGGATATTGACTAAATAATTTGAATCTAATTCCCGTTGTGTAAATTTTATATTTTCCACCTATTTCTATTGAAGAATATATATCTGTGCTATTAAACTTCCATATAAAAAGTAAATCTTCTATCTTGTAAGTGTTATCATTATTATCTGTAATTATATATGTACCATTTCCATTATAAGTTTTTACAAATTTATCTTTTATTTCAATGACAGCTTCACTATAATTTGAATACTGAAAAATATAAGTCATAAATAGAAATATTATAATTATGATACATATAATAATTGCCTCAAAGTGACAATAAAATAATTCCGTTATAGCATTACTAATTTTATTTTTCAATTTTAGTATTTTTTCTTTCATAATACTTTTCCTCCATAAATATAAAATAGGAAAGTAGAACTATCTCTACTTCCTTATTTTTTCTGTATTAGAATGGCAAATCGTCATTAGCTGGTATCTCAAAATCGCTGTCATCATTTGTCTGCCCAGAATTATTTGCAAAGGGGTCTTGTGAAGCACCAGAATCCTTTTTACCTTCAGCAAAATATGCTTCTTCTGCTACCACTTCTGTTGCATAATGTTTTACACCTTGGTCATCATCCCAACTTCTTGTTTGCATCCTTCCAATAATTCCTACTTGTTGACCTTTATGATAATATTTTTGACAAAATTCTCCTAATTTACTCCATGCAACAATGTTAATAAAATCTGCTTGTCTTTCTTCTCCTTGTCTTACAAATCTTCTATTTACTGCTAATGTAAATGAGCAAACAAGAGTATTACTACTTTGTGTATATCTCACCTCTGGCTCTTTTGTTAATCTTCCCATTAAAATTACTTTATTCATATTTTTTATCTCCCTTCTTTTTATGAAATTTTTTTATATTTATTGAATATACTTCTATTGATTTATCATATATTCTACACATAATAACATTATTTTTATGACGGAAATAGTTTGTTTTCTTCAATTTTTCTAATATTTTTTGCTTCTTTGATTCTTCTGTTATTGGATAATCTCCATTATAATTAAACGTTTCTGGAAGCAAATCACAATCTACATATCCTTTAATAACTCTTTCTAATGCCTCTTTTATTGCATCTTCTTTATTTTTATGTAGTCCAAAAAAATCAACACATTCCATAATATCGTCATCATAACTGTGATATGTAAATTCATACACCAGGTATAAATCCATTTTAAAGCTCCTTCCATTTTTATTCTATTTTTATTTCTTCAATTTTTATATAATATACACTTTGCTTTTGTTCTTCTTTCTTTTCTTCTTTGTATAAATGTACTTCCTTACAATAAATAAAAGGATTATTGAATTTTTTTAAATCTTCATCTATAAAGTATTTTTCTAATCCTTCTTTTAATAATTCTTGTGCATATTGATTTGCCCTTTTCTTCTCATAAAAGCCTTTAAAAAAAGTGATGGTAGGTTTTAATTTTTCCTCTACATCACCAAAATCAAATTCATATACGAGATAAAGAAAAGTATCTTCATTTTGCAAATTACTTATTCCTTTTTGTATAATTTTATAATCATCTATTTCATACATTGTATTTAATTTTTCTTCTATCATATTAATTCTTTTAAGTGAGCCACTAGTTGCCATTTTAAACTCTAAAACAATAATACGAGTATCTTCATAATTGTTTAAATCATAGTTAAATATCTGGCTTTGCTTATATGATATAGAAGTAATTTTTGCATATGTTTTTATAAAATCTTCTATTTGCTTTAAAATCTGTGGTTTATCATTCTTTTGAATGGTCTTGTTTATTACAATAACCATTTGAAATACTGACATTCTCATATATACCTCCTTATGCAGCCATCAGCTCTAGCAAATCTTGTTGTTGATAATTTGCTTCTCGTAATTTTGTTCCAAAAAGGCATGACAAAAATTCTATTATATCATTTTTTTCCCAAACATTTTCAAAGAAAGCCATCTTTCTATAATTGTAAGGGATACCAATTGCTAATTCATATTTATTGGTACTTTTCTTAAATTGACTTGGACATAGATATCCATTTTCAATTGTTCGCAAAAATACTTCTAACCAATAATTAATGTATATGTTATTCTCGTCATTTTTTTTAGACTTTTTTCCATATACATATATCTCTCTTGGTAAGTTAATAAGAGGTGATGAAATAAAAAATTCATCTTCTTTTAAATAATCATCTTTATTTACTCTTACTCTACAACTATTTTTTAAAAAAAGTGAAGGATATTTTCTAAACTCTCCACTCTCATCTAATTTTTTTAATTTTCTATATATAATTTTTGTATTCACATTAAGCAACATCTTTTTCAGCCTCCTCATAATATTTTTGGTATAAATCTTCATAGTAATCATCCAAACTGTATGCTGGAAATGTATCAAAATAATAATCACTATATTCATATTTTCTAGGATAACATTTCTTAAAATTTGTCATGTCGATTTTTTCTCCATTCCAAATAAAGCATTTATTGGGCTTATAGATAGTTCCAGTAATTTCATCTGGAAATTCTGATGCAAATACAATTGCATTATTTCTACCATCTTTTAAAAGTCTTATATTTTTAGTATTATCTGCCACTACATATGGTTTTCCTTTACTAAATCCAACAAAAATACTGCCTAATTTTTTTAATGCAGGTAATTCCAGATTATATTTTACTTTTAAATCTAAAATAGCTTCTGTATCTGTCTTCTCTAATACTTTACTAATAAAGCCAACCGAGCTTTCAGTACCATTCATTGCCATTACTTCTTCAGAGCTTCCTTTTCTAAAAAACGGATGACAATTTTGATTAGATTTAATACCGACAGAAGCATATCTTGTATGAAATATGCACCAGTCATAATTTATCTTTTTTATTCTTGTTGCTATATCTTTTGTCGATAAATTAAGACCTTTTTCTATTTTTATTACTTTACTATTTTTCATTAAGGCATAGCCATTTCCATCTCCTCCAAATGATTTTTCTAAATAAGTCAGGAAATTTTGCATACCATATCTTTTTTCTATTTCTTTTTCTCCTTTTTTATTCATTAACACTAGTCTACACATTTTCGGTTACCTCCATGTACTTTTTTAATATTGTTTGTCCTACTTTTCTTGCCTTATTGCTGTCAAAATTTCCTTTTGATATATGATAATTTATGTATTTAGTTGTATCTATGCAAAAGTCAGTTGCTCTTATATATTGCTTTGAATTATTAAACTTTAATAGTCTAAACTCTAATGTTTCTACTGATGATCTCGTATTAAATGAATTGTATCTATCTTCTTCAAAATATTCTGAACAATAATGATTAAAATATCTTCCCCAGAATTTTTTTGTCTTTTCTTTATCCTTTCTCATATATTCTAATAGTGGTGAAAATAACTCTACTTCATAGTCTTGCATGATATATTTGTATTTTGTTCCAACATGTAAGTGAGTTCCACAACCATTATTAATATATTTAGCAAACTTATCTAATTTTCTACAAATAGCATGAAACGTTTTTCGATTTGAATATATAGGACTTTTCCATTCTGTTCCTGATATTGAACCATCATAACATCCAATAAATCCATATTTTAGAAGTTCATACAACTCAAGATTTCTTTCACCTGTTTCAAATTCAAAAGAAAATGTCATTTGTGTTTCTTTTCCTTGCTTTTCATTATTTCTTGTCGTATAGCCTTGTTGCCTACTACAACTATGACAAACATATTCTTTATTATTTATTTTATATGTATCATATAGGAGAAATTCTTTATTACAATTTAAACATTTTGCATATTGTAAAAAATTCTTAATTTTAAGCATAATATCCTCCTTTTTGCAAAAAAATAAAACTATTTTAAAAAATAGCTCTATTTAAGCTGCATTTAACATATTTATATTTCTATCTTCTCTTAATTGTTCGTCAACAGATGCTTTTTTAGCTTCTAATACATCGTGGTAGTCATATAAAACCTTTAATTCACTATATTTAATAAATATTGCAACTACTACTTGATTGTTTGTTTTTATATTAACATCTCTTATAGATTCTGCATCATCTATGAACATTGGTGTATGAATATTAGCAAGTTCATTTATTAAATTAGAAATTTCAAAATCAGCTCTCATTTTTTGTGAATGTGATAATTTTTCATATTCTCTGCCATTATATTTTACTGTATATTTATTATCATCTATAATTTCTCCAGTAGAAGTATCTACCTTATAAAACTCTATTGTAACTTTATCTAGTAGATTCTGAATCATTTTTACTTGCTTTTCTATTTTTAGCTTTCTAAATTTGTTAGCAACTTCTATTTGCTTTTCATATAATTCTTTGGTATCCGTTAATTTTTTTATAGCATCTTCTACCTTTTCTATTTGCGATTTAGCGTTTCTAATTTCTTCATTTTCCGTTTCTGCTTTTTGATTATATAGTTCAATTTCGATTTTTTCTTCTTTTAGGCTATCTATTTGTTCTTTAAGAGCATTTATATTTTCTAATTTTTCTTTATTTTCACTTGTATTTAGCTTATTAAATAATGCTTTTTTGGAATTCATTTCTGTTAAATAATTTTTTGCTTCTTCTTTTAAATTCTCAATTGAATTTTCTAGTGTTTCTAACTCTTTATTGTATTGCCTCTCTAATGCTTTTCTTAAAGCCTCATTTACTATCTTTTGTTTGCAGACTGGACACTCACTATTAACTGAAGATACATTATTGATTTTTTCTTCTATTTTTTTCTTTTTCTCTTTTGCATTTCCTAAATCTTCTTTTAATATTTTAGATAGTTTTCTTTCAAGTAAATTTATTTTATTTTTTATATCTTCTAGGTTAAATGCTCCAATTCCACCTTTTAAAAGATTTTCATATTGAGCTTCTAAATCAAGAAGTTCCATTTGCTTATCAAATGTCTTTTCTTTTCTTTCTACTTTTAAAGCTGTTAATAGATTACTTTCTTTTATGCCTTCATTTCTTTTTATTTCAAATTCAATTTCTTTTATTTTAACTCTTTTTTCCTTATTGTATTCTTTTGCATCTAGTATTGGTTCTCCTAATATATTTTGTTCTTCCTCTGTCAAGCAACTAAATACTTCTTCTTTTTCTATGTTTGGAAGTAATCTTAATAATAATTCTTTTTGTTTGTCTTTTTCCATGCTTCTAAATCTATATGGGTTATATGCACATAAGAAAAATTGAATATCTTTATAAAATTTAGATAATGCTTCTCTTGTGGTTCTTATACCATCTAAAAGTACATAGTTTGATTTTCCTTTACTTCTAAAAATACTATGTTCTTCTCCATCATTATCAATTATTGTTATTTGAGCTGTTACATTTCTTAAATTTGGTCTATTATCATCTGACACATCTTCTTGATTACCTTCACTTAAGCTATATCCTGTTATAACCCAAAGTGGAACAGAAAGAATAGTAGATTTAGTTTTATAATTATCTCCTATTATATATGTAATATTTTCATCAAAATTAACCCTTGTTCCATCAGGTAATCCTTTATATCCTCTTGTATCATCAATTGATTTTATTATCATATTTCACACCTCTTTATTTAAAAATTTGAAAACTCTTCATCTATATCATCAAATGTAAAATCACTTATTGGTTTTGCATTTGTATTAGTTGTAGTAGTATTATTCTCCATATTTTGATTATCTGGAGTAATGTTAGTTCCATTAGTTTCATCTACTGTGTTATCACCTTGAAATTCATCTAATACAAAATCATTATTTGCATTATTTGTATTGTCAAAATCATTGTTATTAGTATTGTTAGAATTATCAGGTAATTCATCTTCTATTGGGAGTGCAAAAAGTTGTTGGAACATTTGTCTATATGCACCAGTTGATGCCATATATGTACTTCTTCCCTTTTCTTCTGTATCACAACCACCTGCTGGAACTTCTACTAAAATGGATTTTAGTTCTGGATCTTCTGTATCAACTATTTCATATGTTACAATAAAGCTTGACTCATTTTTTGTATAATGATAATTTTTTATTTCTCCTGGCTTTATTGCAATTTTATATTTTGCAAGTATAGGTAATAATGTGCTTACTATCTCATCTCTTTTTATCTTACCTAATGGTATAATTTCATTCATAATATCTGAAATTTTATTATATATCATTATATATACCCTCCAATTTTTTTGATTTTTATTTTGGTTGATAATTCTAGAATATCTACATTTGAATCATTTTTTGTAAACTCATTAATTTTTATATATTTTTTATCTGAAATTCCTAAAACAATATATTGATATCCTATATTTTCTTTTTTTAGAATGGGCAATGCTTTTTCTATTTCCTCTACGGTATAATTTGTATTTGCCCAGTAAGTATTACTCCAAATAATTAGAAAATATGTTTTTTCACCTTCGCTAAACTCTTGAAATATATCTGCTTTTTGAAACATATCAATTGTTTTATGGTCTTTTTCTTTCATTTTGTCTAATATATATTTTAATCCTCTATTCTCAATTACCAAACCTACTTTATACTTATCTTTCTTCCTATTTTTCTTTTCAAAAACAGGTGTTAAATCTTCTTCTTTAAACCAATCATTTTTTCCAAAAAACACTTCTACTAAATATTGGTTAAAGTAATAATCTTTTTCTTTAATTCTACCTAACACATTAGTATTTTCCTCATTAAATTCTTTTCCTTTGCCTGAAATAATTACTAATTCTCCTTTTTTAAATTTGTTCATCATATAGCAATATTCCTTTTTAAAACTTCATCTATATTTAATAAGGTTTCTTTAATTTTGCTCTTGTTTTTTATGAAAAATTTATGTATAATTCTATATGTGAAGAAAAGGAAATTAATAATTAAATGGATTAATATTAATACGAATTTTTTTATAAATTTAACCATGTGTATCATATCCTTTCTTTTACAAAAATAATAGCAGTTCTAACTCAAATTTAGACTGCTTTTTTATTTTCTATATTACCTTCTTTTCTAGGTACAGCTCTTAAAATATTATAATCTGTTAAAAATATGGTATTATTTTTATCTTTACTTAATTTTGTAATTTCAATTACTGTTCCTTTATTTAATTTTAATAAATCTTTTTTAGATGCTTGATTCATATGTACGATTGTTTTTTCTTTTTTGGGATTTTGAAGAACTAATTGTGGTATTTTTTGATTATTATAAACAATCATTTTCCCACCAATATATTGAAATAAATTCTTATTTATATTTTGACTTTTACTATTTTGATTTTGTGATGGCTTTTGTGGTGGATTTTGCTTTGCATTTTGTGTATTTTTAGGTGTTTTATTTTCATTTGAATCAATTAATTTTATATCTGGTACATATACTTTTCCAGATTTTCCAGTTTTTGCATTAAGTTGTAATAAAAAATAGCTTTTTGTTATATCTATGCCTTTTTCAATCATTAAATTCAAATAATTTTCAATATATTTAATTCCCCTACTTTTTGTTGAATAACACCAAATTCCTTTATCTAATGCTCCTTTTAATCTAAAATATAGTCTTCCTACTTTTACACATTTACCTTCCATAAAATACTTGCAATTTTCTTCATTACAAGTACATTCTTGTTTTCCTTCATTTCCTACGATTCTTGTTGCTTTTCCCATATACCCTTTACATTTAAAGTTTTTAGTATAAATTTCATTTGTAATAATAATATTATCTATTGGCATAATTTCAAGTTGTGACGGATTTTCTTGTGTGACACTTTTAAATAAAGCAACAGAATACTCTGATGTATAATTATCTAAATGAACATCAAAATAGCTTAAATTTCTAGGTGAGTTATTTTCTCTTTTATTCCCTGATCTAACATTTCCCAAAAAATCTTCTTTTTTAAATGGTAGCTTCATATTATTCATTCCTTTCCATATTATTTATGCTACTTTCCTTTTTTCCATGTTACTATATAGGAAATCTGAAATCTCATAAACCAAATCTTTTCTTAAATCTTCTCTGAATTTTATTTGCTCATCTTTTACTTCTACTATTTCTACTGGCAAATTTAATTTCATTACATCATCCATTTTTTCTTCTATTATCTCAACAATTTCTGATGCCAAGTCATTTCCTATTTTTTTCTTTTTCCTTCTTTTAAAGTTAATTCTCAATATTTTACCTCCTTTTATCAAAATTCTCTTAAAAATTAAGAGTCGTATTCAAAAACAAATTAACTTTAACCTCCTTCCTTTAAAATAAAAAAGAAGCCAAGTATATAAATGCAATTATTGGGGGATTCAAAAATTGACATCTATATTTCTTGCCTTCTTACTTAAATTTAAGCACACTAATACAAGGGGTTTGTTTTGTATTGGTGTTGCTTTACCAAATATACTTGTATTAAAACAAGTCATGCTAATTTAAAATTAGCTATAACCTAGTTTTCTAGGTAGAATAACTATTTACAGATTAACCTTATAAATAGTTATTTTTTTTGAATACATCTATATTATAATTGATTTTTTAGCCTAAAAAAATATAATCAATAAATTATTTTTTTATCGATTATATATGGTATTTAAGAATATTTTATTGTCCAACTTAATTTTCTTTTGCAATTTCTTGTGATAGAGCTTTAGCATAATTAACAAATCTTTCTATCTTATCTTTATCATCTATTTCCTTTAACATGATTTTAAATTCATCTATATATTTATCTTTTTTGATATTTTCTGTTTCTATATCATTTAAAAGCATAAAGTCTAAAGACATCTCTAAAACATTTGCTATATTTAGCATATTCTTTAAACTTGCTACTTTATTCCCACTTTCTATTCCAGATAAATAGCCAACAGAAATTTCTGCTTTTTCAGCTAACATCTCTTGTGTCATACCTTTTAACTTTCTTTGGTTTGCAATTCTTCTACCAATTTCTTTTAAATTCATTACTATTACTCCTCTACTGTTACTTGATATAAGTATATTATGATAGAAAAATTTTTAACATATACTATATTTATTTTAGATAATTATAGTAAAATAATATTTAATGTGTTATACTAATTTTAAATATATACTTGCATTTTATTTCATATGTGCTATTATGTTTATCGTAAAAGAAGGTGGAAACTTATGAGTCCAATAATTGAAATAAATAATATTGACCTTTTACCACAAGAAAAGCTCTCTATTTTAAGAGATAATCTTGGCAAAACCGATACTTTTTCATTATGTTTAAAGACAAATGATATGCTATCAAATAATTTAAAATTCAAACTTAATTTTATAATTATTGATTCTATACCTATTTTTATCTTAATGCTAAAGTGTAATAAAAAAATCTATACAAGTTTAATTAGTCTGGAAATTACGAAAGAATATACTTATTTGAAAACTCTAATGAAATTACCCTTTTTTAATTTATTTCTTTTTTCTGATAAGAAAATGATTACTGTTAAAAAAATTAGGAATAAAAAAAATGAAAAAATATTAAAGTTAATGGATTTTATTGAAGATATGGATATTCATGCGACTTTAAAAGAGGTTTATGAAGCTAAAAATAAAGTGTTTAACATATATAATGATAGAGAGCTTTGGAAGTTAAAATATTAAACATAATAACAGAAATTGACCAGTAGTGCTTGTTGCTACTGGTCAAACTCTTTTTATATACTAAAATCTAAAGTAAGTGGCAAATGGTCTGAAATATTAGTATCAATAACTTTAAAATCATTTACTTTTACTTTATTATTTACAAAAATATAATCGCATACTAGATTTCCTTTATCTAATCCATCATCAAATTTAGGTCTAGTAGATTTAATATCATATTTTTCTATTAAATTTATCATCTTTTTAGCTATCATTTCAATGCTTTTTGTGTCTGGTAACAAATTAAAATCTCCTACCACAATGCTAGGTATATCATATCTTATATGTGATAGAATTTTTTCCATTTGAAAAATAGTTCTATCATCATCTTTTTTATCTTTATTCCAACATCCATGTATATTTATAATCTGTAACTTTGTACCTTCTATATCTAAAATTGCATCTATAAACGCTCTTGGATGATCTTCTTTCCTAAAATTTGTTGTATCTGCAAATTCAGAATATTCTTTATAATAAAAAACATTAGCAGCATTTATTATCGGAAATTTTGATAATATTTCATTTCCTTGTTCTGTCATTCCTCCAAAATCTCTTTTAATGACATTATTTTTTATATGATGTTTTGCATACCATAAAGGTCCAAAATAGCTATATTCAAAATTGGTATTTGATTTTATAACATTACTACTATCATATCTATCATAAACCGAATCATCTTTTTTTCTCATAACTTCTTGAAATGCTACTATATCACATTGTTCTTCTTTTATTAACTTAATTGTACCATTACTATTATCTAGTTTTATTCCTAAATTTAAGTTTAATAATTTCAAACTTATTTCCCTCATTTCAATTTAATCTTATTTTAATCTTTTCTTTAAGAAATACTCTATTGTACCTGGAGGACAATCTTCAAATTGAGCATATACTTCATATCCGTTTTTCTCATAAAATCCTCTTGCTTGAAAATTCCATGTTTCCATTCTGATTCCAGTTAAATTTTTGTTTTTTGCTAATTCTTCTATCTTTTCTATTATCATTGTTCCAACATGATTATTTCTATATTTTTCATCAATCCATAATTCTTCTAAAAAATACCAATCAAATTGAATGATGCCTGTTGCTCCTCCTACTAATTTTCCATCATCATATACTGCAAAATTATAATAATCATCTTCTGGAATATCAGGTAAATTTTCTTTCATCCATTGACATTTGCTTTTATTAAATTTTCTTAAATTTGTCCTTATTATTTTATCAAATTTTTCATCTTTATTACTTTTTATTTTTAACATTAAATTGCATCTCCTAATTGTATATTTGTTATTTCAAAGTAATAATAGCATAGAAATTAAATATTATCAATATTAGCAAATTTTGATGATTTTTCTTCGAGTAACATTTGACAGAGTATAAAAAATATGCTATTATATAAATACATTAAGCAATGTACTCTGGTTCGGCTTGTGTATATTGTTTATCCGTATGTGTACCTGTAATGCACATACTTTTTTTATTTTAAAAAGTAGGAAAGCACCTGTAATACTTCCCTACTTCCGACTATGTAATGACACTATTAGTCTTTACTCTTTTTGTATTCTTCAAGTTTTGATTGAAGTTTGTTGTTCTTATCTCTTTCAGCTAATAGCTTCTCAACCAATTCTCGAATAAGTTCGGCTTGTGTCATATCATTTATCCCCCTCTCCGTCCTTATGTAAAAGACTACCTTTTGACAAGAAAGGTTGACAATATATTATAATATTTCATCAACTTATTCAAGCGAACAAAATAAGATTTATTTAATTAAAAAAACTTATACTAAAATATCTATAATATCACAAATATTTATATTTTCTACTTTGTTCATTTGTATTTTCTTTTTTGTATAATCAATATTCGTTACTATTCCTTTAATTTCGTTATATCTTCCATTTTTATAGTATTTTATCTTAATATATTTTCCATTTTCTATTTGATTAAATTTGTTATTTAATTCTTGCAAAGTATCTTCAGATAAATCTTTCTTTGCTTCATATTCTATTTCTTTTTCCCTCAAAGCCTCTTGTAATCCTTTTAGTGCATCAAATGGAAGAAATTGTTTTGCCCTTGCTACTCTATTAACCACTATTATGACCTCCTATCAATTTATTTCTAACTAATGTTGTTGCTCCTTCTTCTAAATTCATCCCCCTTAAAATTGTATTTTTACCCATCTTATTTTTAATGCCAGATATTGTTAGTTCTAATTTTCTTTCTTTATCTATCTTTTCTTGGTCTGCAAATAAACTTAACTGCACATTTTCTGTTTCAATTACATTTGCAAAATTCACACCTATTCTTCTAATCGCAACACCTCTATTAATATTATTATCATAGATTTCTAGAAATGCCTTTAAAAGTTCTGAATAGACATTTGTATAATTTTCTAATTTTTTAGATTCACTTGTTGCTTTTATAATATCTTTTGAATAACCTATATATAATCCTACTGTATTAGTTACTAAATTGTTTTCTATTAGTCTTAGGCTTCCTAGCTCTACCATTTCTTTTAAAACTAATCTTGCTTTTTCAAATGAATAATCTTCAAATAAAACTTGACTGTTAGTTATAGAATTTGTCTTTGGCTTATATTTTTTTATATCTGCAATCGTACAACTTTCTTTTCCCCATGAGTGGTCAATTAAATACTCTGCATTCACACCAAATTCCTTATATAACCTTTTTTGGTCAGTATGGGCAACATCATATACATGGTAAAGACTCTCATTTTGTTTAATCGCCTTTCTATGCCTTTCCCAATTTGCCAAAAATCTGAAAGAGGTTTATGATACCATAATTCTTTTTTATACTTTTCCTCATCTAAATATCCGATATTTGTAGCACTATGTTTTGCTGTAATATCAAGTGCAATTTTTGCTAAATACATATTTGTTCCAATACCTGCTGTTGCTGTTATTCCATAATTTTTGTATATATCTTTTATGATTGTTTTTGCCAATTCTACTGGATTCATTTGATACATTTTTAAATAATTCGTAACATCCATAAAAGCTTCATCTATTGAATATACATGTATATCCTCTTTTGAAAAATATTTTAAGTAAATAGCATAAATATTAGCAGAATACTCTATATATTTCTTCATTCTAGGCATTGCAATCATATATTTTATTGTTGGTGGAATTTCAAAAAGTCTACATCTATTTTTTACTCCAAGCATCTTCATTTTTGGGGATACTGCTAGACAAATTGTTCCTTTTCCTCTTGAGTCATCTGCTACTACTAAATTTGTATTAAATGGATCAAGTCCTCTTTCCACACATTCAACAGAAGCATAAAATGTTTTTAAATCTATACATAAATAGTATTTTTGCATTTCCTTCACTTCCCAAAATATAACTTTAAAATGATTATAACATCATTTTTTGTTGTTGTAAACGTTTGTTTGTTTATTTGGTTCAAGTAATTTCTTCCATAAATGTTATAATTTGGTTATTTATTTAAAAAAGCAACTAGCATATAGTTTGCTAATTGCTTTGATATTTGCTTACAATTATATTTTTACTAAATGATTTTGTCCCAACACTATTAAAAGTGCTGGGACTTTGGATAAAACATTTCTTTAAATACTACTAAAATGGTCAGCTAACCTTTCACCTAAAAAAATAGATAGTGGAAGTCCTGCAATTAATGAAATTACAAATAAAATGGAAAATAAAATAGCTAAAATAGAACCAAATTCGTCAGTAAAATCCAAACATGAATACACCAAACATATCATACCAATATTTGTTATTGACCATATAATTCCAACGATACGAAACATAAACATATCATCTCCTAAAATTGGTTTAATTGATTTTTTTCGTATGACACTTGATTTGGTGCTTTGTATAGCTTCTAAAAAAATACCGTAAATTCCTATAATTGCAGCAAGTACAATAAATATTAGGAATTCCAAAATACTAATTACACATAATGTTATAAATATTATGCCTTTTGTACTTGTAAGCTCGGTATTTCTTAATTCTATTAAACCTATTATGAAAATTCCAAATGAAATAAATAGAAATGCCACTGAGAGTCTAAAAAATACCTTTCCTGCTACATATACATTATTTACTTTCTCGCTTTTCCGTACTAATTTCTCCAAAGAACTCATGTTTTTTCCTCCTATAACTTTTGAATCACTTGTTTCCAGTTACTCTATATAAATACCTGTCTAGGTTTTGTTTCCAACATTATACACTATTTTCTAGTTTTTTTCAATTTGTTAAATTTTCCTTAATTAAAGGGCATCTGAAAAAATTTCAAATACCCTTTTGATTTTAGCTTATACAATATTCAATTTTAAAGATTCGTCAGTATTTTCCTAATGCTTTTTGCTTTGTTTTTCTGTTTCTATCACAGATTCTTCTACATTCTTTTTGAAGTTTTGTAATCGAAGCATTAGTATTTAAGACTGTTCCCTTTTTTAAGTCTTCTCTTGAAAATCTTGTAACTTCAATTGGTTTTGCTACTTCAATCATTTGAATCCTCCTTTAATAATTATTGCTGTCAATAAGTTTCATTTATGTTTAACTCCAAAAAGGAGATTATATAGGTTAATGTGTGCTTATTTTAACATATTATTTACTAGGATTCAAATTACATTTAATTTTTTAAAATAAATTTTTCATCATCTCTTTTAAATCCGAATTTTTCATATAACTTTATTGCATTAGGATTAACTGCATCAAGTTCTATTTTTCTACAATCTAGTTCTTTAAGTAAATCTAAAACCATATTCATTAATTTATTTTGTATTCCGTTTCTTCTGTAATCTTCATCTGTATAAACACTTGTTATATATGCTTTTTTGCCATTAAGAAATAACGCAGACGGTATCATCTGATGAACCACTACTCCATTACAAGCAACTGTTCTATTATTACTTTCATCTATTGCTATATAGAAATAGATTGTTTTATTTAGCTCTTTCATTAATATATTTTTTATATTTTTCCTTGCTAAATCTTCGTTTTTAAGAGTTATTCCTTCTCTATTACATGTAAATATATTTTGTTTTATTTTAAAATCTACTAAATCATCAATATCATTTATATTTGCTTTTCTATATACTAAATTCATTTTTATAACCTTTCTTTATAATTTTTATTGATTAAATCTTTCCTTAAGTATTGACTTTTTAGCTTTAAGTAGCTTATAATAAATATAGGAAATGGAGAAACCACAAAGTGGTTTGCCTATTGAGATATGAAAAACACATCTACAACGGTCAAAATTACAGATGTGTTTTTTTATTGTTTATTTTTGTTTGCTAATAATTACTACTAATGCAATAATTAAGGCAAACGTAATGATAGTTACTCCTATTAAAGAATAATATAATATGTATATTGTTGCAATTAATGATTGTACTTCTATCATACGCCTCACCTCCTTATTGGAGGCAAACCACATCTGCTTATTCTCATTTCCTATGAAAGTTATTTTATAACAATTGCCTTCTTTTGTCTATATTTTTTTAATTATAATTTAAGATTACAATATTTTCTTTAATTATAAATTTTCTTTTGTATAAACAATAGCTTTATCAATATATTCATTAAATTTGTTTAAAAATCTACCAGTACATTTTTCTACTAAAACTGTTCTAGGACCTATATTATAACTGTAAAAATTTTCTTTAATTTCTGATTTTTTATGACCTTTTGTAATTTCTATTGCATATATCATAATTGTTGCTAAATTGACTTCTACTATATTTTTTAATTGTTTATCATTACTATTTTTAAATTTTTTCTTTGCTTCATCAAATATTTTATCAAATAGAATATTATATTCTTCTTCACCTAATATATTCTTTAATTTCTTTAGATATTGCTCCGTATTCATGTTATAATCACTCCTTAAAAAAAAAATTACTTTTTTTAATTTTCTAGCACTAATGCTTTTTTAGGACAAAAGTTTGAACATTTACCACATTTAATACATTTTTCATAATCTATCTTTGGTGCTTCAAATTCTTCTTGTGATAATGCTCCTACTGGACAAACTTTTACAGCAGGACATTTATGATTTTGTGGGCAATTTTCTATTATTATTTTTAATTTCTTTTCCATAACATAATCTCCTCCATAAATAATTATTTATAATAGATTCTACGATTTTATTTATCATAATATGAAATTTCTATTTTATTTCCATCTAAATCTTCAATTGCAAAACAATTGTAATTATCTATACTATTAGGTATTTTTTAGGTTTATATAAAATTTTCGCACCGATTTGTTTTCAGGCAATTAAAAATTATTCTTCTTTATTCTCTTTTATATCTTTTATACTTAATATTGCTAATATAAATGATATAACTAATATTGAAATATCTGTTGCTGAAACATTAGGCATACATTGATCTACTATTGTCATACCTATTGCAGTTGCAATAGTGTCTAATAATACAAATATAATCCTAGCACTATACAAATTGAGTTTTTTTAATTTCAATAATGCTTTTGGTAATCCCTCTGCAATAAAGTTTATAGGCAAAGATATAATTGTAGAAATTAAAAAGAATAAGATAATATCCCATACGCTATTATATCTAAATCCAAAGAACTGCATTATTGCACCTGCAAATATTGCAATTACAGATACTATAATGAGAATAACTATAATTATTAATCCCCATCCTAAAATATCTTTTATTAGTTTATTATTTTTCATATATTGCTCACTTTCACATGATTATAATTTTATTAATTTATAATTCTAGTTCATCATCTTGTTTTCTTTCTCTTTCTAATGCCTTAAAAATCCAATAAGTTGCATCATTTTTTCTGGATTTTATTGAATATCCTAAATTTCTATAAAAATCAATAAAAACATCTTGTCTTGCTTCAGCAGTTATAGAGTTAAAACCTAATCCTTTTGAATATTTTTCAACTTCATTAACTAATCTCTTTGCAATTCCTTGTTTTCTGTATTCTTCTTCTATAAATAATCCTTGTATAAACGAATGTCTATCTCTTTTATTTAATTCTAGCATTATATATCCAACTGTTTTTATTTCTTTTTTATCTTTATTTAACAATGATGCTACAAAAGCATTGTATGACTGTTCTTCATCGAATATTTTATTGTAAATATAATCTGTGTTATTGTTCTTTGATAGATACCTTTCATTATCTATAATATATTCTTGTTTTTCT